>JAATFJ010000074.1 GCA_015655255.1 Actinomycetales bacterium
ATACCTCGTGGCACCAGGGGACATCACCTCAGAGGTCGCACAGCGCTTCGGGATCTCCAGTGCCGACCTCATCTGGCTCCACGCCAACCTCCCGGTCTTCGGAGACCAGCAGTACCTCTACCAGGACACGTCGCTCAACCTCGATCCCGACGGCATCTGACGGGCGAGCGCTTCGTCGGGCCGCTCCGCTCAGCGGCCCTCACGATGCGGACGCCCGTACTCCAGCTCCGGACGCCCTCTCGTGCCGTATCGGGGCGTTCTTCCGGCCACGCCGCGATCGGCGAGATACTCCAGATACCGCCGCGCGGTGACGCGGGAGAGCTGCAGTGCCTCGGCGACCTCGGTCGCCGAGCGGGGCTGCGCCGTCTCGGCGAGGAGCCTGGTCACGGCATCGAGAGTGTCCTGTGAGAGTCCCTTGGGAAGCCCAGGGGCGTTGGAGGTGCGCAGAGCCGCGAAGGCCGTATCCACCTCATGCTGGCTGAGCTTAGAGACCGGCGAGCGCATCTTCTCGAAGTAATCGCGATAGGCGCCGAGCTTCTCGGAGAAGACGCGAAAGGTGAACGGCTTGATGAGGTACTGCACGATGCCCACGGCCACCGCCTCACGCACGACCTCGAGTTCGCGCACCGCGGTGACGGCGATGACGTCGACGACGATTCCGGTGGCCCGGAGCTCCCGGCACAGGGCGAGTCCGTGCCGGTCGGGGAGGTTCATGTCCAGGAGCAGCAAATGCACCGGTTCCTCGGGGGACGCACGCTGGAGCACTCGCACGGCCTCGGCGGCGGAATGGGCGATCCCGACGAGCGCGAAGTCCTCGAGACGGTCCACGTAGGCGCCGTGTGCCGCGGCCGTGCGCGGCTCGTCCTCGACGACGAGCACCCGGATCATGCGCTCACTCCCGCACGTTCCGTCGCATCCTGCGCCGTCGAGGCAGGATCGGGGTGCGGTAGCGTCACCGTGAACACCGCGCCGGTCCTGCCGAGGGCATCGGGCACCTCGCCGTCGCGCACCTCGACCATCCCACCCAGGCTTTCTGCGACCTGGCGGACAATGGCGAGCCCGTACCCTCTGCCGCTCGCATCCGCATCCTTCGTCGTATACCCGACTCGGAATATATGCTCCCGATCGACCTCCGGCACGCCGGGGCCGCTGTCGGACACCTGGAACACGAGGGCGCCGTCGTCGGCGCTCGCGAGGTAGACCTCGACCCAGGCCGCGCCGTGCTCGGGAGCGGTCAGGGTCGCGGCGACCGCATCCGCGGCCGCATCGATGGCGTTGTCGATGAGGTTGCCGAGGATGGTCACGACCTCCGCGGGCTGCAGCCAGTGCGTTCCCGGCGGCAGGTGCGTCTCGAAATGCATCTCCACGGAACGTTCGCGCGCCTGCGCGGCCTTGCCGAGGAGGAGCGCCGCGATGACGGGCTCGTCGATGGCCGCGACGACACGATCGGTGAGGCGCTGCCCCAGGTCGCGTTCGGAGACGGCGAAGCCCAGCGCCTCATCGCTCTTGCCCAGTTCGATGAGCGTCGCGATCGTGTGCAGGCGGTTGGAGAACTCGTGGGTCTGCGCGCGCAGTGCCGTCGAGATGGTACGCACGGAAGAGAGCTCCCCGGTCACACGCTGCAGCTACGTGCGGTCACGCAGCGAGAGGACGATCGCCGCGCGCTTCCCCAGCGTCGTCTCCGTGCGGTCGACGATGAGGGTGCGCGCGCCGATGCGGACGAGGCCGTCCGTGTCGGCACCGCCGAGGAGGGTGCGCACATCGGGAGGGAGCGCGGCATCGGGGAGGTCGAAGGGCACCTCATGGTCGGAAATCCCCAGCAACCGCATCGCCTGATCGTTGGCGAGGAGAACCGTCTCCCCCTCGATGAGGATGAGCCCCTCCTCCGCAGAGTGCAGCACGGCGCGGTGGGCGGCGAAGAGCAGGGCGAGCTCGTCGGCGCCCATCCCCGCCGTGACCCGGTCGAGTCTGCGGGAGAGGAGCACGGCGCCGATCGCACCGATCGCGAAAGCGACGACGCTGCCGATTCCCAGGGCGATGAGGCGCGGTGCGGTGATGGAGTCGACGCTCGCGAGGGTCACGCCCGCGGAGGCAAGCCCGACGACCTCTCCCCCGGACCGGATCGGCGCGACCGCGCGCACGGAGGGTCCCAGCGTTCCCGTGTAGACCTCCGTGAACACCTCACCCGCGAGCGAGGGCGCGATCGTGCCCACGAACTCCCCGCCGATCTCGTCCTCGTTGCGGTGGGTGTAGCGGGTGCGATCGGTGTCCATGATCGTGATGTAGTCGATGCCTGTGGAGGCCATGATCTCCGCGGCCACAGGTTGCAGCGCGGCCGAGGTCGCGCGAACCGTGTCGACGCGGTCCGCGGTGATCGTCCCGTGCGCCGCAGCGACGGCGGCGACGACGCTCGGCTCTGCGGCGACGGTCGTAGCGAGGTTCCTGCTCATCTCCTCCGCGCGTGTCTGCGCGGTGAGTTTCGCATCATAGGCGAGGAGGAGGAAGACAGCGAGTGCACCGGCGAACAGCAGCACCGTGTGCACGATGAGGAACCATCGCGCGGTGCTCGCACCCCGTCGTCGCGTCATATCTCCCTATTCTCCTCGCCCCGGCCAGTGCTCCCCGCCCCGGCCGTGCGAACAGTATGCACGCAAGCAGACGCGCGCACCGTCGGCGACGCATCATGGTGCCGGATAACGCGGCGGAGCAGCCGCACTGGAGAGGAGCATCATGGCAACGACGCCATCAACAAAAGCCACCCGGTACAAGATCGATCGCTCGCACTGGCTCTACATCGCCGTGATCGTCGCGGTCGTCGCGGGGGTCATCGTGGGGCTCGTCGCCCCGGAAGTGGGCGCGGCGCTCGAACCGGTCGGCAAGGCCTTCGTCAACCTCATCAAGATGATGATCTCGCCCG
This sequence comes from Actinomycetales bacterium, assembly GCA_015655255.1. The sequence goes on from JAATFJ010000074.1 coordinate 2,918, forward strand.
TGATCTTCTGCACGATCGTGCTGGGCATCGGATCGATCGCCAAGGCCGCCACGGTCGGCAAGGTGGGAGGTCTCGCGCTCGGCTACTTCATCGTCATGTCGACCTTCGCCCTGTTCATCGGGCTCGTGGTGGGGAATGTGCTCCACCCGGGTCAGGGGCTCGATCTCTCCGCGACGCATTACGAGGTCGAGGGCGGTTCGGAGAGTTCCTCCGACTTCCTCATGAGCATCATCCCCACGACGCTGTTATCGCCGCTCGTGGGCAGTTCCGTGCTGCAGACCCTCTTCGTCGCCCTGCTCGTGGGCTTCGCGCTGCAGCAGATGGGCTCGCGCGGCAAGCCCGTCCTCCAGGGCCTCTACCTCGTGCAAAGCATGGTGTTCCGCGTGCTGTCGATGATCCTCTGGCTCGCCCCGATCGGTGCCTTCGGCGCGATCGCCGCCGTGGTCGGCAAGACGGGGTGGAGCGCGGTGATCGCGATGATCACCCTCATGGTGGGCTTCTACCTCACCTGCATCCTCTTCATCGCCGTCGTGCTGGGACTCGTGCTGTGGTTCACGGCGCGCGTGAACATCTTCTCGCTCATGAAGTACCTCGCCCGCGAGTACCTGCTGATCTTCAGCACCTCCTCCTCCGAGGCGGCCCTGCCGCGGCTCATCGCGAAGATGGAACACCTCGGCGTCTCCAAGCCCGTCGTGGGCGTCACGGTGCCGACGGGGTATTCCTTCAACCTCGACGGCACGGCCATCTACCTCACCATGGCCTCGCTGTTCATCGCGACGGCGATGGGGGTGCCCCTGTCGATCCCCGAGCAGATCGGCCTGCTCGTCTTCATGATCATCGCTTCCAAGGGCGCCGCAGGCGTCACGGGTGCAGGGCTCGCGACCCTCGCGGGCGGGCTGCAGACCTATCGCCCCGATCTCGTCGACGGCGTCGGCATGATCGTCGGCATCGACCGCTTCATGTCCGAGGCGCGCGCGCTGACGAACTTCACGGGCAACGCCGTGGCCACGCTCGTCATCGGCACCTGGACGAAGCAGGTCGATAAGACGCAGGTGACGAAGGTGCTCAGCGGCGAGCGGCCCTTCGACGAGCGGGACCTCGCCAACCCGCACGATCCGCTGCCCTCCCCCGGAGGCTTCGACAGCCCCGCGAAGCTCTGAGCGCAACGAGAGGCGGTGCCGGTTCTCCGGTGCCGCCCCTCGTCGTCGCGTCAGCGCACGTCGCCGTCCACGTAGAACCAGCGCCCGCCCTCCCGGACGAAGCGCGACCTCTCGTGGAGCATCCCGATGCCGCCGCCGTCCTCCAGGTAAGTGGCGCGGAACTCGACAACGCCCGTCTCGTCATCCGCCGCTCCCCCGAC
>JAATFJ010000050.1 GCA_015655255.1 Actinomycetales bacterium
ACGTCACCTTCTCCGTCGAACCGGGGGAGTCTATCGGCGTCGTGGGGCGTAACGGACAGGGCAAGTCGACGCTGCTGCGTCTCGTCGCCGGCGTCCTCCTCCCCGATGCGGGAACCGTCACCGTCGGCGGCGGCGTGGCTCCGCTCATCGAGCTCACCGGCGGCTTCGTCGGTGACCTCACCGTGCGCGAGAACGTCCGCCTCACCGCCGGCCTGCACGGTATGTCGCGGGAGGAGGTGTCCCGTCGCTACGACGACATCATCGCCTTCGCCGAGCTCGCCGACTTTCAGGAAATTCCCTATAAGCACCTCTCCAACGGCATGAAGGTGCGCCTGGCCTTCTCCGTCGTCTCCCAGCTCGATGAACCGATCCTCCTCGTCGACGAGGTGCTCGCCGTGGGCGACAAAGGCTTCCGCGACAAGTGCTACGCCCGTATCGACGAACTTCTCGCCGAGGGGAGGACGCTGTTCTTCGTGAGCCACAACGAACGGGATCTGCGGCGCTTCTGCCGCAGGGGGCTCTATCTCGACGGCGGCGCGCTCGTCATGGACGCGGGGATCTCCGAGGTTCTCGATCGCTATGACGCCGATACCGCCGCGCGCGGCTGAGCCTCAGCCTCAGATGCCGACGATGCTGCGCAGGTCGTAGACAGCTTCCTGCGCACCGGCGATCGCCGAGGCGATGTCCCCGCCGCTCTCATAGGCGGAACGCAGCTCCTGCAGCCGTGCGGAGTACTGCACGACGGAATCCGCCCAGAGTCCGGAGATGGATGTCGGCGCCGCCGTATCGGACAGGCTCTGCGCGTCCTGCAGCAGGTTGTCGACGATGCCTGTCGCCTCGGATCCCGAGGTGCCCTCTGCGAGGGAGATCCCCGTAAGGGCGTCGTCCAGACGCGGGCTCACCTGCGTGGCGAAGTTCTGCAGATCCGGATCGACGGCGGGCGGCTCGGTGACGGGCGTGTCTGGCGTGTCCGGCGTGGACTCCGTAGGCTCTGCGGACGGTTCCGCGCTCGGGACATCGCTCGGTGAAGGGCTGGGGTCGTCCGAGGCGTCCGGCGATGGAGACGGGGAGGATGACGGAGAAGCGGAGAGGGAAGGACTCGAAGAGGGGGAGGGTGCGGCCTCGGGGCGGTTCTGCCAGAGAAACAGGAGGAAGAGAGCGGCGATCCCCAGCGCGACGACCGCGAGCACGAGGATGACAATGATCTTCCCCACACTGCGCTTCTTCTTCGGGGGGAAGACCCAGACGGCCTGCTGTTCCGGTGAATCGCTCATGGCTGCTCCAGAGGGGGCATCGGTGTCCAACTGCGGTCTCTTCCCAGTTTTCCGCCGTCGCGGATTCCTCGGAAGAGGTTGCTCGTCCCGCGGATGGTGCGCTCCACGAAGACGAGCCGAATGAGCTCCTTGGCGAAGGTCGCTGCGGTGCCCAGACCGAAGAGGACGGGGTGATAGACCCCGTGCGCCCGGTAGTAGTTCTTGATGTAGCCGCGGTTGCGCATGATGTAGTAGCGGTACGCATTGCTCGACGCGTTCATGTGCCGGATGCCCATGTCCCACTGCCGGATCTCGCGTGTGCGGCGCAGCACGAACTCGTTGACGATGACCGCGGTCGTCTGGCGCGAGGCGAGCCAGCCGTACATCTGGTCGTCCCAGTAGATGAAGAAGCGGGGGTCGGGCAGACCGATCTGCGCGACGATCGAGCGGTGGATGAACATGCCCTCGAAGCAGCCGCTGTTCATCTCTTTGAAGCCGGAATCGTCGAACCCCGCCGGGGCGAAGGGGATCGGGATGCCCATGCGCTCGGCGATGCGGTACTGCCAGTAGAACTCGCTGCCGTCGTAGTCGTAGCGGCGCCCCTGGATGCTTTTGAAGCGCGGCGCCCAGGTGCCCATCCTCGCCAGACCGTCCGGCAGCACCTCGACGTCGTCGTCCATGAGCCAGATCCACTCGGAGCCGTGTTCGTAGGCGGTGCGCATGCCCTCGCTGAAGCCCCCGGAGCCGCCCGTGTTCGTGCCGAGCCTGCGGTAGACGATCTCGGTGCCGATGCTCTCTCGGAACGAGTCGACGACGGCGGTCGTATCGTCCTCGGAGGCGTTGTCGATGATGACGACGGTGCCGGGACGGGGATCCATTGCCGTGATGCTCGTGAGCAGCCGGCGCAGCAGCGTCGACCGGTTGAAGGTGACGATGACGATCGTCGCGGAGGCGGGGTCGAAGGCCGTCATCGCGCCGCTCCGCTCAGAGCCGTGCGCGGGCGGAGGGCGCCCGCGCACGGAGCGAGGGGAATAGTCAGGACAGGCGACACGTGAGCGATCTCCGGAGGTAGTGTGCCCTCAACGCCCCGGCACGGCCGGGGAGCGGGGCTCGACGAGCATTCCCAGCGTACCCGGTCGCCGGACCGCTTCCCCGGAGCGCGCGCCGACGTCGTGCGCGCGGATCGTCGGGCCACGATGTTGCACGACGAAGGCTCCGATCACAGGCGGCGTCGGCTAAATCGGTTCGACGATCTCTCCACGGCGCGCGCGGAGTTCGCCGACGGGCGACCGCTGTACGTGGGGGACATCGCCGACGCGGAGCTCGTCGACCGCGTCCTCGCCGAGCGTCCGACATCGACGTCGTGGTGCGCTGCGCACTCGCCCGGTCCGAGAAGCTCACCGCGCGGAGCGCCTCAGGTCTCTGACTCTGGCCGCAGCGTGGGGATGAGCCCCGTATTCGCCGCATCGATGCTCTCCCGCCAGGAGCGTGACTGCCCCGCGCGCAGCGCGCAGAGCACGAGCAGGAACCATCCGCCGGCGACGAGCGTGAAGCTCTCGAACATCGAATCGATGGCGAGGGTCACGAGGATGAGCGGCGTCCACGCATAGAGCACGGAACGGCGAACGCTCGCGACGAGCCAGGAGCGCACGAGCGCGATGCCGCCCAGCAGGAGGAAGAGGGTAAGGCCGACGATGCCGAGCTGCAGGAGCGCGTCGAAATACGAGTTCAGCGCGGACTGATGCGTGTCGCGCAACACGAAGTTGATGACGAGGAAGGGATTCTCGACGCGATCCCAGGAGCCGAACCAACCGTAGCCCTGGAACTGCTTCCTGTTCACGAAGTCGAGGATCGTGTTCCACAGCGTCGCGCGCGTCGCGAAATCGGATCCCGCGCCCATCCAGGCGATGATCTGATGCCGCAGCGCGAAGGCGAGGCTCAGCGCCGCCACGACGAGTGCCGCGAGCAGCCACTGCACAAGCCCGCGCCGGTTCTGTGGCGTGTGTCTGACGAGCCACAGCGCGAGGGCGACGGCCCCGACGGCGACGGCGAGCACGAGTACCGTCGGCGAGGCAGAAAGGAGCGCGAGGAACGCCGCGAGGGCGATCGAGGGGATGGCGATCGGCGGTGTCACCGAGAACGTCCGCCATTCGATGACGAAAGTGATGAGGGCGATGACGCAGACGAAGCCGAGCATATTGCGTGTGCCGAAGATGCCCTGGATGGGCCCGCCCGTGGCGATGGCCCCGTCCACGCTGAGGAGGTGGAAAGGGGCGTCGAGGAGGATGCCGGAGAGGATCTCCACACCGAGGGAGAGGCCCAGCAGCAGGCGCAGCGTATCGCCGATCGCCCGGACGGTCTGGAGCGTGTCGCGGATATGTCCAACGACGATCGCGAGGAAGGCGAAGCCTGCGAGGGAGGCCCAGCCGCTGAGCGTGTCCCCCTTATCGGACGTCCACAGCACGCTGAGCAGCGCCCAGCCGAGGAAGGCGAACAGTGAGGACGGGGCCAGGCGGAGCAGGGAGAGCTCTTCGCGACGCACGGCAAGGATCGCCGCGCCGAGGAGACACAGCAGGAGGACAACCGAGACGAGCGTCACGCGCGAGGAGAGATGCTCGATGGCGAAGGATCCGAAGGCGACCCCGAGGACGGTGAGCGTGTACGCCCGCGCGAACTCAGCCGAGCCGAGTAGTCGCCGCGCTCCGGCGGGGATCGCGGTCACGGCACCCGCCGGGCGATGTGTCCGCGATCGGTGACGCGGGCCTGCTCGCTGAGCCCCACGCCGATGAGCGGCACGGCCTTGATCTTAAAGGAGAACAGCACGATGAGCAGCCAACCCCACAGCATGATGGGTGTCGACTCGGCGAGGCCCTGCACGAGCAGCACGACGGTGAACAGGTGCGGGATGAACGTGAGCGGCGAGTACGGTCGGTTCGCGCGCAGATCCCAGCGGGGCCGGTCGATGGCGAAGAACCAGGCCCGCCAGAGGAGGCTCGCGCAGACGACGAGCATGACGAGCGCGCCGACGGCGCCGAGCTGGAGGAACACGTCCAGCCACATGTTGTGCGCATGGAACACTGTGATGCCATGATCGCGGATCCAGCCGTCGATGAGGGGCTCGGTGGGCAGCCACGGACTGGAGAAGCCGTTTCCGAAGACGGGGCGGGACAGCGCGCGTTCGAGAACGGGCACCCAGATCTTCTCCAGGCGCCCCGTGAGGTCGCTGCTGCGGCCGAGAAGCTGCAGGAGCGGCACGCGGAACACGAGGATCACGGAGAGGACGATGACGGCGACTCCCGTCCACACCGCGTAGACGCGCGTGCGCGCCCCCGGGGTCTGCGCGCGTCGGATCCTGCCCGCGATGACGAGCACGACGACGACGGCGGCCGCGCACACGAACGCCGTCGCCGAGGAGGCGCGCACGAAGAGATAGGCGGCGAGGAGGAACCACAGTGCGAGCAGGCTGCGCGCGCGCTGCCGCGCCGCGAGGAGCACGGCGAAGACGATCATCGCGAAGAGGCTCATGATCGCGAGCAGGTTCGCATTGCCGACGATGCCCTGCAGACGGCCCCCGTCGAAGAGATTGGCGCGGACCCAGTACAGCTGCGGGTCGAAGTCCTTCGGCGGGGTGAGGAAGTTGGGCAGGATGGGGCCGACAACGAGCGCCGCCCAGAGCTCGATCGCGAGGGACAGGCCCAGCACCCATTGGAAGGCGGAGGCAAGTGCCCCGAAGATCTCCTGCCAGCTGAGGGCCTGCGCGATGAAGAGCGCGTTGATCGTCGTGGCCGCGAGCAGGGCCCCCGTGAGGAGCGTCGCCTGTGGCCAGCGCGACCACAGCACGGAGACGAGGGCGAGGGCCGTGTAGACGAGCGCTGCCCAGGGCAGCCGACGCCAGGGGAAGGGCTGCGGGCGGCTCTTCGCGAGCATCGGAATTCCGATGGCGAGGGTGATGAGGGTGACGGTCGCCAGGGCGATACCGGCCCCGATGATGCCGATGAGGTTGTACACCGCGGAATGGGCGAGGGCGAGCACGAGCACGAGCACGATGTAGGCGCGCAGAAGCAGACGACTCGTCGACTCGCGCTCCGGCGCGGTGGGCGGGGCCGAAACGGGATGCTTCGTGTAATGCGCCATCCGCATCAGGGTACCGCCCTGGGCTGTTATCGCTCGGCGCCGACGCGGGGCTCTACGCTGAGATCATGCTGCTGAGCCTGTCGAACACGCCGCGTGACTATGCCTGGGGTTCTCCCTCCCTCCTTGCCGAGCTGGAGGGGAGGACGCCGACGGGCGTCCCGGAGGCCGAGGTGTGGTTCGGAGACCATCCCGGCGATCCCGCTGACGTCGCCGGGGCGACGACGCTCGATGCCGTCACAGGCGGCACCCTGCCCTATCTGCTCAAGCTCCTCGCGGCGGGGAGCCCGCTGTCGATCCAGGTGCATCCCACGATCGCCCAGGCGCAAGAGGGGCGACGTCGCGAGGAAGGGCTCGCGGAGCACGATCCGGCACGCAACAACCGCGACGCGAACCATAAGCCGGAACTCATCGTCGCCCTGAGCGAGCGCTTCGAGGCGCTGGGCGGGCTGCGCCCCCTGGACCGCACGCTGCGTCTTCTCGACGCCTTCGCCGACGACGGGGTCGTCGCGCCGCTGCGCGATCGCCTCGTCGCGGGCCAGCTCAACGACGTCATCGGGTGGCTGCTCTCCGGTCAGGCGCAGGAGGAGGTCGTCGCGATCATCGGAGCGCTGGAGACGGCCACCTCGGACGAGTTCGACGCCGAACTGCGCGCGGTGCGGACGATAGCGGCGCGCTATCCCGGCGACCCCGGCGTCGTCGTCGCGCTCCTCATGAACTACATCGTGCTGGGACGCGGCGAGGGGATCTTCCTCCGTGCGGGGCTCCTGCACGCCTATGTCTCCGGTCTGGGGGTGGAGATTATGGCGGCGAGCGACAATGTCCTGCGCGGCGGGCTCACCCCCAAGCACATCGATGTGGCCGAACTGCTCTCCGTGCTCGATGCGACCCCGGGGGACGTGCCCGTGCTGCGCCCCGCGGAGGGGCCGATCACGAGGTACCCCGCGGCCGTGCCGGACTTCTCGATCGCCCGTATCACCCTGGCCTCGATGCCTTTCACGGTCGACGTCACCGGTCCTGCGATGGTGCTCGCCACGGCGGGAGAGGTGGCCGTGCGCGCGGCCGGCGGGGACACCCGTGCTGTGCCCGTCGGCACGGCGGTCTTCGCGACCGCGGACGAGCGCTCCCTCGTGCTCTCCGGGACGGGGGAGGTCTTCCTCGCCCAGCCCGGTCGGCCCGCGTCAGATCCCGTCTGAGCCGCGCCGTCGCCTGTGGCGACACGCCCGACGCGACACGCCGAAGAACGTCCGTAAACCTTCAATTACTCCTTGAGGGTTTACGATCCACGACTTGACCGCAGCGAATCACACGGGTGTAATTAGGTGAGCATGGCCCGGCGGGGGGCAAGAAGACAGGGCGAGGAGAACCACATGACGGGATACCGTTCCGATGTCCCAGAGAACTGGTACGTCGATCCGGTCAATCTCGGCGTTCCCTGAGTGCGGCACGTCGAAAGTGATGAGGACAACGCTCTCGCCTGGCAGACCGATGCGCTGTGCGCGCAGACCGATCCCGAGGCCTTCTTCCCGGAGAAGGGCGGATCGACGCGGGATGCGAAGCGGATCTGCACCTCGTGCGATGTGCGGGCGCAGTGCCTCGAATATGCGCTGCAGAACGATGAGCGATTCGGCATCTGGGGCGGGCTCAGCGAGCGCGAGCGCCGCAAGCTCAAGCGCAGGGC
>JAATFJ010000182.1 GCA_015655255.1 Actinomycetales bacterium
CGACGAGAACGGCCGCCCCGATCTGCGCCGGTTCACCGCGGACTGGGAGGAGCGACTCTACAACGTCGGGCGCCTCGATGCGGAGACGAGCGGCCTCCTTGTGCTCACCAACGACGGCGACCTCGCGCATGTCCTCGCCCATCCCTCCTTCGGGGTGACGAAGGTGTACATCGCTAAAGTGGAGGGGCTCGTCACCCCTCACACGATCTCCCGTCTCACGCATAGCATCGACCTGGAGGACGGACCCATCGCGGCGGACAAAGCGCGGCTGCTCGACACGACGCGCGGCGGCCGTCCATCGAGTCTCGTCGAACTCACGCTCCACTCCGGCCGCAATCGCATCGTGCGGCGCATGCTCGCCGCGACCGGTCACCCCGTGACAGAACTCGTCCGGCGGCAGTTCGGCCCGCTGCACCTGGGAACGCTGCCAGTGGGGAAGGTGCGGGAATTGAATAGAATCGAACGCGGCGCGCTGCTCACTCTCTCGCGTCAGGATTCCCCTGCACAGGCGGGCGAGAAGCAGGAGAATACGTGACGGACATCAGCACGCCCCCCGGCGCGGAGGCGCAGGGCGCCTCCCGGCTCACGGGAACGGTGCGCGTCGTCGGCGCGGGCCTGCTCGGATCGAGCATCGGGCACGCCCTTCGTGCCAAGGGCGTCGATGTCGTGCTCTCCGACACCTCGCCCGCGCAGCTACGGCTCGCGGTCGACTATGGCGCCGGTCGCGTCGCACGCGAGGACGATCGTCCTGCGCTCGTCGTCGTCGCCGTTCCCCCCGATGTGACGGCCGCCGTCATCGAGGCGGAGCTCGCGCGCTTCCCGGAGGCCGTCGTCACGGATGTTGCGAGCGTCAAGCTCGAGCCTTTCCGCGCGCTGCAGGAGCGCGGCGTCGACCTCACCCGCTACATCGGCTCGCACCCGCTCGCGGGACGGGAGCGCGGGGGAGCAATCTCCGCGCGCGCCGACCTCTTCATCGGTCGGCCCTGGGTCGTCTGCCGCGACGAGGAGACCCGCGCCGCCGATCTCGCCCTCGTCGAGGCGCTCGCCCTCGATGTCGGCGCAACCCCGCTGGAGATGACGCCCGAGGAGCACGACCGCTCCGTCGCCGTCACCTCGCATGTTCCGCAGGTCATCGCGAGCCTGCTCGCGGCCCGGCTCGCCGACGCCGACGACGAGGCCCTGCGCCTCGCGGGCCAGGGCGTGCGGGATACCACGCGCATCGCGGCGTCCGCCCCGGAGCTGTGGGTGCAGATCCTCGGTGCCAACGCGCAGCCGGTCGTCGCCGTCCTCGACGCCTTCGCCGCCGACCTCGCCCGCGTCGCCGATGCGCTGCGCGATCCCGCCGTGCCCGGCGCCCGGCGCACGGTCGCCGAGGCCATCCGGCACGGCAACGAGGGCGTGGAGAGACTGCCCGGCAAGCACGGTCAGAACCGGCGTTTCGAGCAGCTCGTCGTCATGGTCGACGACACTCCGGGCCAGCTCGGTCGCCTGTTCGGCGAACTGGGGGAGCTGGGCGTGAACGTCGAGGATCTGCGTCTGGAGCATTCGCCCGGCGCCGAGTTCGGCCTCGCGGAGATCAGCGTGGAACCGGCGTCGCTGCACGGCGCCATCGACGGACTGCAGGGGCGCGGATGGCGGATCGCGGGGACGAGCAATGACTGAGAAGACGCCCATCATCGCCATCGACGGGCCCGCGGGGTCCGGGAAGTCCAGCGTCTCCCAAGAGATCGCGCGCCGTCGGGGCTACGGCTACCTCGACACAGGTGCCGGCTACCGTGCCCTCGCCTGGTACGTCCTGGAGCGGGGCGCGGACACGACGGATACGGAGGCCGTGCTCGCCGCGCTGGACTCCTTCGACCTGCGCCTGGGGCTTCGACCCGATGACCGCACCGTCACCGTCTCCGGCATCGACGTCACAGCGGCGATCCGCACACCGGACGTGACGGCGGCGATCGCCGGGTTCAGCCGTGTGCCCGCAGTCCGCGCCTACCTCAACACGATCTTCCGCCGTCTCGCGGCGGAGTCGGGGCTCGACGGTGTCGTCATCGAGTGCCGCGATATCACCACGGTCGTGGCGCCCGATGCGCCCGTCCGCATCCTCATGACCGCGTCCCCCGAGGTGCGCGCCGCACGCCGCGGCATCGAACTCGGTGCGGATACGACAACCGTGGGGGAGGCGATCCGCACGCGCGACGCCTCGGACAGCCATGTGCTCGATCTCGCCCAGGCGGATGCGGGCATCGACGTGGTCGATTCCACCACCCTGAATTTTGCACAGACCGTCGACGCCGTTCTCACGGTGATCGACCGAACGCGGGAGGCTCATGATGGCCGCTGAAGACGAGTACGAGGGCGGGCCCGATCACCTCGCCGAGAAGATGGCGGAGCTGGATGAACAGCTCGCCGAGCAGCGGGCGGATTCGCTGCGCCGGGGGCTCGCGGACTACGAGCTCGAGGACGAGGACGCCGCGCTCCTCGCGGGCGTCGTCGGCGGGGAAGACGGGATCGAGTTCTTTCCTGCGCTGCCCGTCATCGCCATCGTCGGGCGCCCGAACGTGGGCAAGTCCGCGCTCGTCAACCGCATCATCGGCCGTCGTGAGGCCGTCGTGGAGGACACCCCGGGCGTCACGCGAGACCGCGTGACCTATAAGGCGGAGTGGCAGGAGCGTCGCTTCTCGCTCGTCGACACGGGCGGATGGGAGCCGGATGCGCGCGGCATCGACCGCTCCGTCGCCGCGCAGGCGGAGGTCGCGATCGACCTCTCCGACCTCGTCCTTTTCGTCGTCGACGCTCGCGTGGGTGCGACCTCGACCGACGAGCACGTCGTCAAGCTGCTGCGCAAGAGCGGCAAGTCTGTCTTCCTCGTCGCGAACAAGATCGACGATGCCCGTCAGGAGCCGGAGGCGGCGGCGCTGTGGAGCCTCGGGCTCGGCGAGCCGTGGCCGGTCTCCGCGATCCACGGGCGCGGTGTCGCCGACCTCCTCGACGCGGTCATGAAGAAGCTGCCCGAAGTGTCTGCCGTCGCGAAGCAGGAGATCGGCGGGCCGCGGCGCGTCGCGATCCTCGGCCGCCCTAACGTGGGCAAATCCTCGCTGCTGAACAAGGCGGCGGGGGAGGAGCGCGTCGTCGTCAATGATCTCGCGGGCACGACGCGCGATCCCGTGGACGAGATCGTCGATCTCGGTGGGAAGCTGTGGCGATTCGTGGACACCGCGGGTATCCGCCGCCGCGTGCACCTGCAGCAGGGTGCGGACTTTTACGCCTCGCTGCGCACCTCGGCGGCGCTGGAGAAGGCAGAGGTCGCCGTCGTCGTCCTCGACGTCTCTCAGCCGCTCAGCGAGCAGGACGTGCGCATCATCGACCTCGTCCTGGAGTCGGGTCGTGCCCTCGTCCTCGCCTTCAACAAGTGGGATCGGCTGTTCGACGAGGACCTCGAGAACGCCGACCGTCGCCGCTACCTGGAGCGGGAGATCGAGCAGGACCTCGCGCACGTTGCGTGGGCGCCTCGCGTGAATATCTCCGCGAAGACGGGCCGACACCTCGACAAACTCGTTCCCGCCCTGGAGACCGCGCTGGAGAACTGGGATCGCCGAATCCCCACGGGCAAGTTCAACGCCTTCCTCTCCGAGCTCGTCGCCGAGCATCCGCATCCGCTGCGCGGCGGCAAGCAGCCCCGCATCCTGTTCGGCACGCAGGCCTCGA
>JAATFJ010000365.1 GCA_015655255.1 Actinomycetales bacterium
AGAGGCGCCCGGCAAGCGCCCGGTAGAGACTCTTCACCACCAAGAAGGCGAGGACGATTGCGGTGTTCTCGATGACATACAGCCAGCGGGTCTCGTAGAACCACTCCAGGAAGGGCAGCACCCGGAATATCCACCCCAGCAATCGATCGAACCAGTCGTTGAAGCGGTAGAGGACGATGAGAGCCGCGACCGCGAATAGCACTGCGAAGACCGGGAGCGCGAACTGCTGGTGTCGTCGCGCGCGCGGCACATTCGCCGCGCGAAGAAGCAGCAGGGCGCCGATGACCGGCGTCGTGGAGAGCAAGACCTGCAGCGTGGCGAACACGCTCATTCCCCTCCCCCTGCGAGGCGATCCGCACCCTCGAAGAGCGGGAGCCGGTGCAGCGTCAGACGCGTGATGAACTCATACGGCGCGTGCACGGTCTCACCGGACTCGTTGAATGGCACGTGCGTCTCCCCGATCGGGAACCGGAAGAGAGCCCGAACCGACGCCGCGCTATCCGGATCGAAGTCGAGAAGCCCCGCCGAGGAACGTTGCATCGTGAGCGGCGCACCCAGGCTCTGCACGATCTCCTTCTCCTCCGCGATCTTCGCGACGATCGACTCTCGAAGCCGCCGCAGGCGCCGCACACGCGCCGCGCGGATATCTTGCGCACGGTTGGCACCACGCAAGCGCAGCGCCCCTTTGCGGAACGTGACGAAATGGGAGAGGAACTCGGCGAACCGCGCGGCGGCTTGCCGCACCGCGGCGACCTCGGCTCGGACGCCGACATTGAACCAGTAGATGCGCCAACGCAGCATCATCCGCAACACGAAGAGCGTCACGCATCCGGCGCCCGCAACAAGTCCCAGGACGAGCACGACGATGAGAAGACCATCGAGGAGGGTCTCCGTCCCCCTTCGCCCCGCCTGGATCAGATAGGGGAGGAAGGCCGCGAACCACACTCCCACCCCCGCGCACGCTGCCAGGAGAATCGTGCGCGCGCGCATCCGTTGTGCGATGAAGGAGCGCACGCGACGATCTCCCTGATCGATGACGCGCTGGAGGCGATTCCTGTCGAGAAGATCCGCGGTGGCAGGTACGACGAGTCCGCGCATCCTGCGCGTGAGTTCCTCATCCAGCTCATCGCGCTCGATGTCGTTGAGGGTGATGGTCTCCTCACCGTCGACATGCACGAGGTCCCGCGCCGAATGCACCGCCCGGGCGACCGCGCGACGAGGGCGGCGCAGGAACAGCGCCGCCTCCGCGCTCGACCGGGCGACGTCCTCCACCCAGCGCGGATACTCTTCTCTGGGCCGGTCACTCGCCAGACCATAGCCGTTCGCGCTCGCCTCGAGTTCGGCACCGCCGAGGTCATCGAAGACGATGTGGGTGTCAACGGGTTCGAGCAAGTCCTCCACCGACATCTCCGGCGGCTTCCGCGGCGTGCGGATGATGCGATCGAGATGGTCGCGCACGGTCGCAAGCCGGGACAGGTGCTCGTTGAGCATCTCCGCAAGCCCGTCGGTGCCGAACTCCACCCCCAGCTGATAGAGACGCTCGGCCTGGAAGCTTCCCCGCGGGACCTGGTTGACAGCGATGGAGAGGATACTCAGCCAGAACCGAAGGAGATCCTGCTCATAGCCGGAGTTCTCCTCCTCCAAGAGCTCGTAGGTTGCGAAGCGACTCATCGGCGGATAGTCGTTCCGCTCCACGAACCGCGACGAATTCTGCTCGGTATCCGTCCGCCACGCCCGCGCGAGAATCGATTTCTCGTCCTCTTCGATGTCCGCCCGGGTCGCGACGAAGATCACCTCCGACGGTCGGACCTCTTTCATGCGATAGCGCTCGACGAGTTCGTTGTGCGTCGCCTTCTCCTCCGGCTCGTACTCCACCTCGCGGAAGAGCCGCCGCACGTTGTTGTGAACCTGGCCGATCGTCGTCGTCGCCAGTCGATACCACTCGTCCTCTGTGCGCGTCCCGTCCTTCCGCGGGGCACTCAGCTCCTTCTTCTGCTCCCGCGCGAATGCCGTGAGCAGCTCCTGCGCGCTGCCTTCGACGAGCCGCCCCGTTTCGGCATCCTCATACTGGACATAGGGCTCGAAGAGTTTCGCCGACATCTGCGGGTATCCGAGCAGGATGTGCGACAGACGGATCAACGCATGTTTCGAGTCCTTCAGGTTGAGGGTGGGATTCGTGTTGTCGAGAAAGTCGAAGGGGTTCTCCGCGTCACGTTCCTCGTCCGCCGCAGCGTTCGCCGCTCCTCGAGGGTGATCGACGACGACGGCGCGCC
>JAATFJ010000056.1 GCA_015655255.1 Actinomycetales bacterium
CCCGTGCTCGTCCAGGTCGCGCGCCCCGGCTTTTCTCCGAGCCTCGTCTGCGCCGACTGCCGCGCCCCTGCACGGTGCACGCACTGCGGCGGGCCGCTCGGGGCACACCGTCGCGGCGCGGTGCCCGTGTGTGGCTGGTGCGGACGAGCGGCCCGGGCATGGGCCTGCCCCTCCTGCTCCGGCACACAGCTGCCCCTCGCCTCCTCGGGAAGCGAGCGCACCGCCGACGAGCTGGGAAAGGCGTTTCCGGGAGTCCGCATCATCGTCGCCGATGGCGCTCACCCCGTGACGGAGGTCGCCGATAAGCCCGCGCTCGTCGTCGCGACTCGTGGTGCGGAACCGCTCGCGGCGGGCGGATACCGCGCGGTCATCCTTCTCGACGGTGCGCGGATGCTGCAGGCCCCCGAACTGCGCATTGGGGAGTCTTGCCTGCGCTGGTGGTCCAATGCCGCGGCCCTCGGGGCCGACGGCGCCCCCATACACCTCGTCGGCGTCGATGGCCCAGCGGGGAAGGCACTGGCCACCTGGAACCAGAGTGGCTACGCCCGCGCCGAACTCGCCGCCCGCACCCCCCTGCACATGCCACCCGCCGCCCGTGTCGCCCTCGTCGACGGTACCCCCGTCGCGGTGTCGGAGGCGCTGGCCACCCTGCGCGCCGAGATCGCCCTCCCGGCCGATGCCGTCCTCGGCCCCGTGCCGCGTCCGGGTGAGGAGGGCGAGGTTCGCGCGCTCGTGCGCTTCGACTATGCCAGCGGCGCGCGCGTTGCGGCGACCCTGCGCGCCGCCGTCGTCGCCCAGGCCGTGAAGCGCCGCCGCGGACGCGGACAGAGCCCTCGCTCCCCGCTGTCCGTACGCCTCGATATCCTCGATCCCGAACTCTGAACCCGTCGTCCCCATCCTTCCGGAGAACCTTCTATGCGTCTTGTCTTCGCGGGCACGCCCGCCGTCGCCGTCCCCTCGCTCCGCGTGCTCGCCGCGCAGCACGAGATCGCCGCCGTCCTCACCCGCCCCGATGCGCCCCTCGGTCGCAGGCGCGTGCTCACGCAGTCGCCGGTCGCCGCGGAGGCGGAGCGGCTGGGTCTCCCGCTCCTCAAGACGGCACGGCTGGATGAGGACGCCACGGCGCGCATCCAGGCACTGCGCGCCGACCTCGGCGTCATCGTCGCCTACGGCGGACTCGTCCGCGAACCGCTCCTCTCCGCCCCGCGCGAGGGATGGATCAACCTGCACTTCTCGCTGCTCCCGCAGTGGCGCGGCGCCGCGCCCGTGCAGCGTGCCCTCATCGCCGGGGATGTGGAGCTCGGGGCGAGCATCTTCCGTCTCGTGCCCGAACTCGATGCGGGCGACGTCTTTACCCGCCGCGTCATCCCCGTGCCGGCAGACGCCACGGCGGGTACAGCGCTCGAGGTGCTCGCCGCGCGCGGCGCGGAAGTGCTTGCCGAAGTGGTCGCGGGGATCGCGGACGGCAGCGCCGTGGCGACGCCGCAGGACGGTGAGGGCAGCTACGCCGCGAAACTGGGGATCGCGGACGGCGCCCTGGACTGGACCGCTCCGGTTGAGTCCGTCTTCGCACGGTTCCGCGGGACCACCCCGGAACCCGGCGCCCACACATCGGTCGGTGGGCTCCGAGTGAAGATCCTCGATGCGTCGCCCGCGGGCGCCGCGGAACCGCTCGCTCCGGGTGCGCTCCGCCCCGTAGACGACGCCCTCCTTATCGGCACCGGCACCACACCCATCAGCATCCGGCGGCTCCAGCCCGCCGGCAAAGGAGGGATGAACGCGCTCGACTGGTGGCGGGGCGCCCGGCTCGCCGACGATGTGCGGGCAGGCGAATGAGCAGCGCACCGACGCGGCGCGTGCAGGGCGCCCGCCGCGTCGCCTTTGACGTGCTCCGCGCGGTGAGCCAATCCGACGCCTATGCCAATCTCCTCCTCCCACAGGCGATATCGGCGGCCGGGCTCGCCGACAAGGACGCGGCGCTGGCGACGGAACTCGCCTACGGCACGCTCCGTCGCTCCGGCACCTACGACGCCATCATCGCCCTCGCGGCGGGGCGAGTGCTGAGCACCATCGATCCGGCGGTACTCGACGGTCTGCGGCTGGGCGTGCATCAGCTGCTCTCCACGCGGGTCGCGCCGCACGCCGCGGTGAACGAATCCGTGACCCTCGTGACGGAGCAGGCCGGACGTGGTGCGGGCGGTTTCGCGAACGCCGTGCTGCGGCGCATCCAACGCGAGCCCGCAGAGGACTGGTACCGGCGGATCGACGAGGCCGCTCGCTCCGATGACGAACGCCTCGGCCTGCGCACCGCGCATCCGGTCTGGGTGATCCGTGCGCTGCGCCGTGCGCTGCAGTCGGAGGGCCGCGGAGAGGAACTGGACGCCCTCCTTGCCGCCGACAACGCCGCTCCCGCCGTGACCCTCGCCGCGCTTCCCGGACTCGCGGAGCCCGGGGAACCTCGCCGCCCCTATGCTCCCACCGCGTTCGGCTCGCCCGGAGGGGATCCCCACCGCGTGCTCGCGGACGCCGAGGGACGCGTCCGCGTGCAGGACGAGGGCTCGCAGCTCGTCGCCCTCGCCCTCGCCGCTGCCGCGCCGATCCGGACCGCCGAGCAGTGGCTCGACCTCTGCGCGGGACCGGGCGGGAAGACGGCGCTCCTCGCCGCCCTCGCTCGCACGCAGGGTGCGCAGCTCACCGCCAACGAAGTGGTCCCCGCCCGCGCGGGGCTGGTCAGGAAGGCGCTGCGCGGCGTTACCGGCTCCGTGCCTGTCTTCGAGGAGGACGGACGGGCGCTCTGTGCGCGGTTCCCTGCACGCTTCGATCGGATCCTCGTCGACGCCCCCTGCACAGGCCTCGGCGCCCTGCGTCGTCGCCCCGAGGCACGCTGGCGCAAGAGCTCCGCCGACGTCGCCGAGCTCGCCGTCCTCCAGGAGGAACTCCTCGATGCGGCCGTCACCGCGCTGGCCCCCGGGGGCATCGTCGCCTATGTCACGTGCTCTCCGCATCTGCGCGAGACGCACGATGTCGTGGCCGCGGTGCGGCAGAGGCATCCGGAGCTCATCGAGCACGACGCGCGGGCCGTCCTCTCCACGCTCTCCCGGAGCCCCATCGACCTCGCCTCCGACGGCACGGGACGCGCGCAGCTCTGGCCGCACCGGCACGGAACCGATGCGATGTTCCTCGCCCTCCTGCAAAGACCCGATGGGGGAGAATGAGACCGTGACCCTGCCTGCTGCACCGCGCATCAACCCCAGCATCCTCTCC
>JAATFJ010000133.1 GCA_015655255.1 Actinomycetales bacterium
ATATTGCCGACGTCATCGATCTTGACGACGATGCGACCGGGGTGTGCATCGGCGGCCGGGGTCACCTCGACGAGCCGCACACGGAGCGGACGTTGCACCTCTCCCTCGAAGATCCAGGGATCCGCCAGCCACGCGAGACCGCGCTCCTCGAGCGCCGCCTCCGCATCGAGCCACTCGCCCGGCTCCCCAACTTCCGTCGAACCACCCACCTCGCGTCGAGCCACCCACCTTCCCCTGCATTTACGTGGGTGCGTCGCTATGACGTGGGTGGCTCGGCGGGATGCGGAGCCCCGACCAGGCACCGCGCGACAAACACTCCTAGAACCACCCACTTCGCGCCGAACCACCCACCTTCATCCGCATTTACGTGGGTGCGTCGAAAAGACGTGGGTGGCTCGGCGGGATGCGAAGGTCCGACGAGGACGCAGAGGAACGAGGTGCACCCTGCCCCGATAAGCCCCCGGCAGCGCCGCAGACGTAACACGGCGTGATCTGACTTCGCGTCTGGCCCGAGGAACGACACGATGAAAAGGCGGGACGAGCCCGCAGGAGACGCGTAATGAGGTCAGATGTCCGAGACAGATTCACAAGACGAGCGCATCGCTCTCGCCCTGCCCGCCGCCGAGGCGCTCGCGCTCCTCGCCGCGCCTGACGGCCCCACCACCGCCCTCATCGACCGCGTGGATGCCGTCATCGTCGGCGCACCGGGGGATCTCGCCGATCCGCTCCGCCCCGGGGCGGACGCCACCGTCCTCGTCTCCGCGCTCGCCCGTCTCTTCCCCTCCGCGCGCTTCCTCGCGACGGCGTCCTTCGCCCGCGATTTCCCCTACAACCTCGCCCGGCGCATCGGATCGCTCTCCGCCCTCGCGGGGCCCCGCATCGGCGTCGCGCTCGTCGCGACGGACACGGCGCTGCCCACAACACGAGACGCCGTACCAGAGGAGCTCCGGGCGGACGGCGCCGAGGCACTGGAAGAGCTCTGGCAGTCCTGGCCGCGCACATCCATCGTCGGCGACCGCGCGCGCAAGCTGTTCGTCGACACCCGGGAAATCCGGCTTGTCGCGCACGACGACCTCTGGCAGGTCCGCGGGCCGCTGCAAGTCCCCGTCGACGCCACGGCGCTTCCTCCGATCGTCCTCTGGGACGACGACACCGCCGCGCACGGTGGTCTCGTGCGCATCGCACCCGCCGCGAGCGATGAGACGGGTGCGGGGCGGTTCCCCCGCATCCGGCGCACCGATGCGAGTCTTGACGAGCTCGCCGCCCACGGCTGGACCCGCGCGGAGGGCGAGCTGCGCGCGATCCTCGCCGCCCCCGCGCCCGCCCATGCACTCGCCGACCATAGTCCGGCCTTCGACGGAGGGATCGCCATCCAATGAGCAGCACACTGCGCAGCCCCGACTCCGTCGGCACCGCCGCCACCACGCACGGGCATCGCACCCCCGGCGCGCGCGAGAAGATGATCCTCGGCGTCAACGTCTTGGGTCTCGGTCAGCGCCCCGCCGCCTGGCAGGCCGACGATCTCGTCCCCACTTCGTTCATCGACGCCGAGTACTGGACGACGGTGGGCAAGGAGGCGGAGCGCGGCGCCTTCGACGCCCTCTTCCTCGCCGACACCCCTGCCCTCGCCGATCCGGGCGCACGCCCGCAGGGATCGCTCGAACCGACGACGGTGCTCGCGACGGTCGCCGAGGCCACCGAGCGCATCGGCCTTGTCGGCACCCTCAGCTCCACCTATAACGATCCCGTCGAACTCGCCGCCCGCGTGCTCACCCTCGATCACATCGCCCGCGGACGCGCCGGATGGAACATCGTCACGACGGCCGATCCGCAGGTGGGCGCGAACTTCGGCGTCACCGAGGACCTCGATCGCGACAGCCGCTACGCGCGCGCCGCCGAGTTCGCCGGATTCGTGCGCGCCCTGTGGGATGCCGCGGGGGAGAGCGATGTGCCCGTTCCCGCCGCTTTCGGCACGGGAACCGCCCGGCTGGCACTGCCCCGCAGCCTCCAGGGACGTCCCGTCCTCGTACAGGCGGGCGGGTCCCCCGCGGGTCGCCGGCTCGCGGCGGCACAAGCCGATGCGGTGTTCACCGCGGAGATGACGCATGCGTCGGCCCTGGAAAACTACGCCGCCGTCAAGCGCTACGCCGAGGAATCGGGA
>JAATFJ010000219.1 GCA_015655255.1 Actinomycetales bacterium
CGAGGAGGTTGAGGCCGAGCACCTTGCGGTCCTCACTCACGTAGGCGAGGCCGTGCTTGATGGCGCTCGCGACGTCGGGGAGGACGATCTCCTGGCCGTCCTTGACGATCGTTCCGGAGAGGAAGGTGCCGTAGGAGCGACCGAAGACGCTCATCGCGAGCTCGGTGCGCCCCGCCCCCATGAGGCCCGCGATGCCGACGACCTCACCGCGGCGGACGTCGAAGCTAGAGCCCTTGACGACCATGCGCTCGGACACGGAGGGGTGCTGCACCCACCAGTCCTTGACCTCGAAGAACACCTCGCCGAGCTGCGGGGTGCGGTCGGGGTAGCGGCTCTCCAGCGAGCGCCCCACCATGCCGCGGATGATGCGGTCCTCATTGATGCCGCCCTGCGCAACCTCGAGGGTCTCGACTGTGCGCCCGTCGCGGATGATGGTGATGGAGTCGGCGATCTGCTCGATCTCGTTGAGCTTGTGGCTGATGATGATCGACGTGATCCCCTTGGCCTTGAGGCCCAGGATGAGGTCGAGGAGGTGCTGGGAGTCTGTCTCGTTGAGCGCGGCGGTGGGCTCATCGAGGATGAGCAGGCGCACGTCCTTGCTCAGCGCCTTGGCGATCTCGACGAGCTGCTGCTTGCCGACGCCGATGGTCTTGATGGGCACTTCCGGGTCCTCATCGAGGCCGACGCGGGCGAGGAGCTCGACGGCCTTGGCCTTCGATGCCTGCCAGTCGATCGCCCCGTGCCGGGTGATTTCGTTGCCGAGGAAGATGTTCTCTGTGATGGAGAGCTCGGGAATGAGCGCGAGCTCCTGGTGGATGATGGCGATGCCGGCGCGCTCGCTCGCGGCGATGTCGCGGAAGCGCTGCTCCTCGCCGTAGATGAGGATGTCACCCTCGTAGGTTCCGTAGGGATAGACGCCGGAGAGCACCTTCATGAGGGTGGACTTGCCCGCGCCGTTCTCCCCGCAGATCGCGTGCACTTCGCCGGAGGTGACGGTGAGGGAGACGTCGGACAGGGCTTTGACTCCGGGGAACTCCTTGGTGATGCTGCGCATCTCCAATATCGGTCCCGCCACGGTAGGCAACGTTGCAGTGGTGCTCACGGATCATCCTCGCGATTCGACGGTCACCCTCAATGTGACCGTTCACATTGAGATATATATTGCGCGCGTGCTCTCGCCCTGTCAAGTTCGCGCGCGGATCGAGTCTTTACCGTGACCTGCTGGAATCCCGCAGGCACAGGGTCGCGGCGAGCGGCGGGAAGGGCGGCGGCTTCTCTCCGCGCAATTCCGCGAGCAGCATGCGGACCGCGCGCCGCCCCTGTTCGGGGAAGTCCTGGCTGATCGTCGTGAGCGTGGGCCAGACGTGCGCGGAGACGGGGATCCCGTCGAAGCCGACGACGCTCACATCCCCCGGCACCTCCAGGCCCGCATCGCGGAAACCGTGCATGAGGCCGATCGCCATGAGATCGCTCGCCGCGAAGACGGCGGTGAAATCGCGCCGCCGGGAGAGCTCCTGCGCAGCGAAGTAGCCGAAGTCCGCAGTCCAGTCACCGCGGATGGGCGGATAGGTGGGGAGGTCCGCCTCGCGCATCGCATCGAGGTAGCCGCGCATGCGCGACTCCGCCTCGATCCAGTCCTGGGGGCCGGCGACGTGGAGGATGTCGGTATGTCCCAGCGCGATGAGATGCTCCGTGATGAGCCGGGCGCCAGCGACCTGATCGACGGAGTGCGTGAATCCGTCGGATCCCGATGCTGTCTGCAGGCTGACGAAGGGGACCTCCACGGCCATTCCGCGGAGCACGTTGAACACGCGGGCCTGCGGGGCGAGGACGACGATGCCGCTCACCTGCTCGCGGGAGAGCTGGCGGATGGAGTCTCCGATCGCCTCGGGCGTCGTCTCGGGGAGATTGACGGTGCTCACCGAGTAGCCCTGGGCGCGCGCTTCGTCCTCAATGCCTGCGATGGAGGACGTGGGCCCGAACTCGCCGATCGTCGCGGAGAGGATGCCGATGGTGCGGGAATTGCTCGTGACGAGTGCGCGGGCGGCGAGGTTGGGACGGTAGTCGAGGACCGCGATGGCGTCCTGGACCCGCTTCTTCGTCTCCGGACGGATGCTGGGATGCTCGTTGAGCACGCGCGAGACCGTCTGATGCGAGACGCCTGCCAGACGCGCGACGTCGCGGATGCTCGGCACCCTCGCGCGATCAGGGGCAGCGGCCACGTCATCGTCTCCTTCGTATGTGTACGTTCACATCCGTCTTCCATTATGGTCACACATGCCCGTATGTGCATTCGGGGATGTCGTCCGGGGGTGGGACTGCCCACTCCGTGGCGCCCTATTCAGGGTCTCTGGGTCTCGGAACCGCCGCCTCGGGACTCGCCACTCCCCAGGCGATGCACTCAGGGAACGACGCGGGCTCCGGGTACGGGGCCGTACACGTGCTGGGCCGTGTGACCCGCCTGCTCCAGCTCCGCCTGCACATAGCGCGCGCTGTCGGCGCTGCCGCACAGGAAGGCGATCGTGGGCCCCGAGCCCGAGACGATGCCGCTGAGCGCGCCCGCGTGCAGCCCTGCGGTCGCCACCTGGTCGAGAGCGGGGCGCTCACGCATCGCCGGGAGTTCGAGATCGTTGTGCATGCTCGCGGCGAGCGAATGGGGGTCGCCCGCGAGGAGCGCCTGCAGTACAGGGATCGGCACATCGAGGGAGAGCGGAGGGTCATCGGCGAGGGCGCCCGTGCGGGCACGCTGGGCGTCGAGCAGCCGATAAATCGTTGCCGTCGGCAGTCCCTCCTCGCTCGTGACGAGCACCCAGTCGAAACGGCCGCGCGCGAGCGCCGGATTGATGCGGTCTCCGCGTCCCGCGCCCACTGCGGTGCCGCCCTGCAGGGCGAAGGGCACATCCGCGCCGAGCCGCACAGCGAGCTCCTGCAGGCGCAGGCTGGACAGCCCCGTGCCCCACAGTGCATCGCACGCGACGAGCGTCGCCGCCGCATCCGCGGATGCTCCGCCCATCCCCCCGGCGACGGGGACGTTCTTACGGATCTCCAGACGCGCCCCGCCGTCGTAGCCCGTCGCCTCCGCGAGGAGCTTCGCCGCACGCAGGGCGAGGTTGCGATCGTCGAGCGGCACCTCATCGGTGGGGACGGATCCCGACACCGACACCGAGAATCCGTCCGCGGCCCGCACGATGACGTCGTCGTAGAGGGAGACGGCCTGGAACACCGTCGCGATCGTATGGAAACCGCCATCGTACGGCCCGCCGACGGCGAGGTAGACGTTGATCTTCCCCGGCGCACGCACGCGCACCGTCTGGGGGAAGGGGGCCAGCGTCATGGTCAGGTCACAGAGTCGATGAGGTCGCCCAGAGATCGACGTCGATGGCGCCGGAAAGCTCATCGATGCGGGCGAGCTCGGCGGAGGTGAACTCCGGTCCGTCAATCGCGGCGAGGTTCTCATCCAGCTGTGCGGGCCGCGAGGCACCGACGAGCGCCGAGGCGACCACGGGATCGCGGAGGGTCCACTGCAGGGCGAGCTGGGCGAGCGACTGCCCCCGCTCCTGCGCGAGGGCGTTGAGGCTGCGCAGGGTCTCCAGTCCCTTCGCGGACAGGGGGCCGTCGGGGAGGGAGCCGCGCTTCTGCGCGCGCTCCGCGGTGCCGTCGCCGAGATATTTATCGGTGAGGAGCCCCTGGGCAAGCGGGGTGAACGCGATCGCCCCCATGCCGTTCGCGCGGAGCGTGTCGGTGAGGCCGCCCTCGACCCAGCGGTTGAGGATCGAGTAGGCGGGCTGGTGGATGACAAGCGGGGTACCGAGGTCGCGGGCGACGGCGAGCGCCGCCTCCGTGCGCTCCGCGCTGTACGACGAGATGCCGACATAGAGCGCTTTGCCCTGGCGAACGAGAGTGTCGAGGGCGCCGACGGTCTCCTCGATGGGCGTCACGGGATCGACGCGGTGCGAGTAGAAGATGTCGACGTAGTCGAGACCCATGCGCGTGAGGGATTGCTCGGCGCTCGCAAGGAGGTACTTGCGGCTCGCAAGGTCGCCGTAGGGGCCGGGCCACATGTCCCAGCCGGCCTTCGAGGAGATGATGAGCTCATCGCGATAGGGGCGGAAGTCCTCGGAGAAGATCCGGCCGAAGTTCTTCTCGGCGGAGCCATAGGGCGGCCCGTAGTTGTTCGCGAGGTCGAAGTGGGTGATGCCGTTGTCGAAGGCATGGCGCAGCAGGGCTCGCTGGTTGTCGAGCGGGATGTTGTCGCCGAAGTTCCACCACAGGCCCAGAGAGATGGGCGGGAGGTAGAGACCAGAGGAACCGACCTGGCGATAGGCGAAGCGCCCGTAGCGCGTTGCCTCTGCCGCGTAGGGGCGGTGGAGTTCGGGGACGTCGGGACGGAAGCGCGGCTTTTC
>JAATFJ010000186.1 GCA_015655255.1 Actinomycetales bacterium
CGACGCGCGGGAGCAGGCGACGGCGCAGCCGGATGTCGGAGAGCCAGCCGTGCACGACAAGGCGTTCCACATCGCTGGTACGGGTGTGCCCGGCGAAGATTAGCGTGGACCCCTCCTGCTCCTGACGGATCAGTGCGGCGTCCCGTGCGTGCACGGACGGTGCGAGCGGCTCGGAGAGGAGCGTGTCGCCGTCGTCCCAGATCGCGACGAGGCCTGCACGCACCGGCGCGTATACCGTGGAGCGGTTGCCGACAACGATGCAGGGCGCGTCCTCGAGGGTGCGCAACAGGGCACGGTACCGGTCGGGGTTACTCTGCCGCGCATCGGAACGGACGATCGCTTCATCGGGGACCAGCGCGCCGAGCGCTGCGAGCAGGAGTTCGAGATCACGGTGATCGGGCACGACAAGCACCGTCGATTCCCCCGCGGCGAGGGTCCGCGCGGCGAGGGCGGCGAGGAGCCCCGCCCAGGCGGGGAGTCCCTCGCGGAGGACAGGGGCGGCTTCGACAGCACCGCGTCCCTTCTCCGCGACGAGCGCCGCGAGCCTATCGTAGGCGTCGATGGTTTCGGTGGCCCGCGCGAGAGCCGCCTCCGAGGGTACGGGCGGCGCGACGACGGGCTGCCAGTTCTTCTCCACGCGCACCTGTCGCTTGGGGATGACGAGCCGGAGGATGTCCGAGGCGGAACCCGCCGCCCGATCGGCGACGCGACGCGCGAGCCGGTAGAGACGATCCGGGAGAATAGCGGTCGCGGAGACGATGCTCTCCACCTCGGAGAGCGGGCGTTCGGCGTCGTTCTCCTCCCCCAGCTCGACGATGTACCCGTCCACCACGCGTCCCGCGGTGCGCAGCGGCACGCGCACGCGCACGCCCGGTGCGGCGCCCTCCAGAGCGGGAGGGAGCGCGTAGTCGAAGAGTCGGTCCAGCTGCGGCAGCGGCGAGTCCAGCAGCACCCGCGCGACGCGTCGGCTCATCGCCGCGCTCCGCGCGTCTGCATCAGAGCCCTGCAGCCCGGCGGAGTTCGTCGGCGCGGTCGGTGCGCTCCCACGTGAAATCGGGTAGCTCGCGGCCAAAGTGGCCGTAGGCTGCCGTCTGCCGGTAGATGGGCCGAAGGAGGTCGAGGTCGTCGATGATGGCCTGCGGACGAAGGTCGAAGACTGCGCGGATCGCAGCCGTGATTTTCTCATCCGAGACGGCTCCCGTGCCGAACGTCTCCACGTAGAGGCCGACAGGCCGTGCGACGCCGATCGCATAGGCCACCTGCACCTCAAGGCGCTCTGCGAGCCCCGCGGCGACGGCGTTCTTCGCGACCCAGCGCATCGCGTAGGCGCCGGAGCGGTCCACCTTGGAGGGGTCCTTGCCGCTGAAGGCTCCGCCGCCGTGACGCGCCGCCCCCCCGTAGGTGTCGATGATGATCTTGCGTCCCGTGAGCCCCGCATCGCCCTTGGGGCCACCCGTGACGAAGGGCCCCGCAGGATTGATGAAGTAACGGTCCTGCGCCGGCATCCGCAGACCCGTGCTCTCCAGCACAGGGTCGATGACGTGCTCCCGCACGAGCGCCTTCAGCTCGGTCTGGGAGATATCCGGATGATGCTGCGTCGAGAGCACGACGGCGTCGATGGTCCTCGGAATGAAGCCCTCGTAGCCGAGGGTGACCTGCGTCTTCCCGTCCGGACGGAGGAACGGGAGCTCCCCGGAACGACGCACCTCGGTGAGGCGTTCGGCGATGCGGTGCGCCGTCCAGCCCGCCATAGGCATGAGCTGCGGCGTCTCGTTCGTCGCGAAGCCGAACATGATGCCTTGATCGCCGGCGCCGAGACATCGAGGGCGTCGTCGGAGGACCCGTCACGCTGCTCCTGCGCCGAGTCGACGCCGTGGGCGATATCGCTGGACTGCTCCCCGACCGAGACACTCACGCCGCAGGAGTCGCCGTCGAAGCCCGTATCGCTCGACGTGTAACCAATCGAGTTGACGACCTCGCGGACGATGGTGGGAATATCGACGTAGGCCTCCGTACGGATCTCTCCCGCGACGTGGACGAGCCCCGTCGTCACGAGGGTCTCCACGGCGACGCGGGATCCGGGGTCCTTCGCGATGAGCCCATCGAGGATGGAGTCGGAGATCTGATCGCAGATCTTGTCCGGATGCCCTTCGGTGACCGACTCAGAGGTGAAAAGGCGCAGCGCGCTCATCGAGACGGGACCTTACTCGGCGTGACGGATACGCAGCTTGTCCTCGTTGATCTCGTGGAGGGCGATCGTGAGCGGCTTGTCTTCGACTGAGGAGTCGACGAGAGGACCGACGTTGTCGAAGAGGTTTCCCTCGTGCAGGTCGGCGTAGTAGTCGTTGATCTGTCGGGCGCGCTTGGACGCGTAGATGACGAGCTCATACTTCGACTCGACGCGGTCGAGAAGGTTGTCGATGGGCGGGTCGATGATGCCCTTATTGCTTCCGGCCATGGGGAACCTCCTGCTCTGGCGACGGGTGCGTCGCGAAGTCGAAACGGTGACGGGCGCGCGACAACCTCAGCGCGCCACGGCCGCAGACAAGTCTACGACCTCCTGCGCCGCGGTGGCGACATCCTCGTTCACCACGTGGTAATCGAACTCGTTCTGCGCGGCCAGCTCGACCTTCGCTGTGCGCAATCGCCGGGTCCGCTCCTCCTCGTCCTCCGTGCCGCGCCCGATGAGACGGTGCACGAGCTCGTCCCAGGACGGGGGCAGGAGGAAGACGAGTGTCGCGGAGGGGTCCGCCGCGCGGACCTGCCGCGCACCCTGCAGATCGATCTCGAGGAGCACGGTCCTCCCCGCGGCGAGGGCGTCCTCGACCGGCCGACGCGGGGTACCGTAGCGAAACTTGTTGTGCACAACGGCGTGTTCGAGGAGTTCGTCCGCACGTAGGAGGCGATCGAACTCCGCGTCGTCGACGAAGAAATAGTGCACGCCGTCGATCTCACCGGGGCGGGGAGCCCGTGTCGTCGCGGAGACGGAAAGGTGGATCTCGGGGTGTGCCTCGCGGATGCGCGCGGCGACCGTGCCCTTGCCGACGGCGGTGGGTCCCGCAAGCACGAGTAGCCTGCTGCGGCCGGGCCGTGGGTGTGTCGGGGGGAACCTCTCGGCGAGCCAGCCGCCCAGGGCGGCACGCTGCCGCACGCCGAGCCCGCCGAGGCGCTTAACGGGAGAGATTCCCAGCTCCTCCAGGATGCGGTCGCGCTTCCCCGCGCCGATCGCGGGGAGGGCGACGAGGAAGTCGGTCACGCGGAGCGAGCCGGCCACGGAATCGGCGTCCTCCGTCGCCTGCTTCAGGATGTGCTGCGGGGAGACCACGCGCACCGCGAGGTCCCGCTTGAGCGAGGCGCGCGCGCGGCGGCGTTCCACGGCCCGTCTCGCCGCGGCCTGCCGGTCGACCTCGGGAACGGGTTTCTTCTCAGACATGCAGGGCCTCCAGATATCGGGCGTTGCGCTCTATGATCGCGGCGGTGATTCCGTCTGGTCCGGCGGCGAGGATGCTTCTGCTCTCGGTGGCGAGCACCTGGGAGGCGAGGTCACCGAAGACCCGGCGCAGGTCGGCGACGTCGGCGCCCTGCGCGCCGAAACCCGGAGCGAGGAGGGGCAGTCCGCGCAGCGCCGCGTCGTCGAGGCCGTAGCGCGCGCGTTCCACGGTGGCGCCGATGACGAGGCCGATGGAACCGAGGGCGGTGGGGGCCGCAGCGGTGCCGTTCGTCCAGGCCGCCTCCTTCGCGACGCGGACGGCGACGGACTCTCCGGGAACGGCGGTGAGCGCCATCTGCACGACCGCGCCGTCCTGATTGCTCGTCGCGGCGAGGAGGAAGGCCCCCTTGCCTGCCGCGAGCGCCGCGGTGAGCGTATCGCGGAGCGAATCGGGGCCGAGGTACGGCGACAGCGTGACGGCGTCGGATTCCAGCGGGCTGCCCGCGGCGAGCCAGGCCTGCGCATACCCCGCCATGGTGCTGCCGACATCGCCGCGCTTCGCATCGGCGATGATGAGGAGCCCCGCCTGCCGTGCCGCGGCGAGCACTGCTTCCAGAGCCGCGAAGCCGGCGGAACCGAACCGTTCAAAGAACGCCACCTGCGGTTTGACCGCGGCGACGCGTCCCGCGGCTGCCGCGACGACGCGCAGGCCGAAATCGCGCACGCCCGCGGCGTCGTCGCTC
>JAATFJ010000030.1 GCA_015655255.1 Actinomycetales bacterium
ATGTTGAGTCCCGGAACGAAGCCGATGACGAGGTTGATACCGAGGAGCACGAGGATGCCCCGGACGTCGCCGCCGAGACTCCGCCCGATGACGAGGAGCGCGCCGAGGAGCGCGAACAGCGCCCCGGAGGCACCGACGGTCGCCTGGACGGGATCGACGAGTGCGACGGTGACGGACCCGCCCAACCCCCCGATGAGGTAGAGCGCGAGGAAACGCCAGCGCCCCAGCATCGGTTCCAGGCTCCGCCCCAGCATCCACAGCGAGAGCATGTTGAGTCCGAGGTGCCAGAGGCCGCCATGGACGAGGAGCACCGAGAGGAGACGCCAGGGCTCGAAGATGCCGCCGTTGAGCGAGGGGTAGAGGTAGGCACCCTGGAAAAGGAGCGCGCTCGTGATGGTGTTGCCGATCCCGCCGGGGATGAGCTGGAGCAGCCCGATGAAGCTCGTCACCGCGAGGAGCACATAGGTAACGAGGGGCCGCCCGTCCTGCACGATCGCGACGGGACCGCGTCCGCGTGCTCTCCGCGCCTTGCGCTGCGCTGGGGTCTCGGCGCGGCGTTGCTCCTTCATGCATTCGGGGCAAATGACGCCGACGGCCCCGGGCGTCTGGCACTCCGGGCAGATGGTCCGCAGGCAGCGCTGGCACAGCACAAAGCTCTGCCGATCCGGATGCCGGTAGCAGTAGTTGTCGCGGTTGGCGGTGAACTCTGGGGACGTCATCCGGATCGGTGCGCGCTCGGGGTGGCGGGGATCAGGCCGCGACGATGTCGATCGACTGCAGGATGACGGGCTCGATGGGGCGGTCGCCCGCGCCCGTGGGCACGACGGCGATGGCATCGACTACGGCCTTCGAGGCGTCATCGGCGACGGCGCCGAAGATCGTGTGCTTTCCCTGCAGCCACGGCGTCGGGTCCGTCGTGATGAAGAACTGGGATCCGTTGGTGCCCTCAGCCTGGCCGGTGATGGCGTTGCGGCGGAGGCCGGCATTGGCCATCGCGAGGATGTAGGGCTCGGCGAAGGTGAGCTCCGGGTGGATCTCATCGTTGAAGGTGTAGCCGGGGCCACCCGTGCCCTGGCCGAGCGGGTCGCCGCCCTGAACCATGAAGTTCGGGATGATGCGGTGGAACACGACATCGCTGTACAGCGCGCCCTCACCCGGTTTGCCGGTCGCGGGGTCGGTCCACTCACCCGTGCCGTCGGCGAGACCGACGAAGTTCTTCACCGTACGGGGAGCATGGTCGCCGTAGAGATTGATGACGATGTCGCCGTGGTTGGTGTGCAGGGTCGCAACGTGAGAAGCATGAGGCATGTCCTCCATTCTCGCAGAGCTTCCGGAAACATCGGCCACGCGATGCCCCGCATTCAGCCTCGTCTGGCAAGATGGGGGAATCCGGACTCCAATCGACAGGAGAACATCGTGAGCGTCAGCCGCAAGCGGAAGAAGGAACTGCGTCGCCTGCAGGACGACGCAAACCAGCTCTGGCAGTCCCAGCAGGTGCTCGTCACCCACGCCGCTGATGTCGCGCGGGAAGCCGGTCGTCAGCTCGGAAACTACGGCCGCGAGCAGATCGCCCCCGTGGTGCAGGACACCTACTACCGCAAGGTCGCCCCCTACGTGGAGCAGGGCGTCAAGGTCGGCAAGCACGTCATCGACACGAAGGTCGTTCCGGCCGTCGGCGGCGTCGTCGGCACCGCACTCTCCGCCTGGGACGTCGCGAACGCCAAGCGCAAGAGCATCCTCGGACAGCCCGTCGTCGTTCCAGAGGAGAAGAAGGGTCTCGGCCTCGGATCCCTCATCGCCCTCGTATTCGGCGCCGCCGCTGCCGCGGGCGTCCTCTACGCCGCCTGGCAGGCGCTGCGCGCCGACGACGAGCTCTGGGTCGCCGACGACCCGCTCACCTCGCCCGAGGCGTGAGCGACGCGACGCCCCGTGACGGGGACGGCACAGATCCCCTCGACCGTGTGCGGAATGCCGCAGGGGCGCGCGGGCTCGACGTCGAGTTGCGCGCCCGCGCCGATGCGGGAAGCCTCGAGGAGGCCGCGGCCGTCATGGGCCTTCCCGTGTCGGGCATCGTTAAGACGCTCGTCGTGAAGCGCCACGACGACTCCTATCTCTTCGCCCTCGTTCCGGGCGGGCGGTCGATCTCCTGGCCGAAGCTGCGCGCCGTCGTCGGGGTCAACAAGCTGCGTATGCCCGAGCCGGAGCTCGCCCTCGCCGCCACGGGCTACGCCCGCGGGACGATCGTCCCCATCGGCAGCACGACGGATTGGCCGATCTACGCCGACGAGTCCATCGTCGGCCACCGCATCGGGATGGGTGCCGGAGCCCGCGGCTACAGCCTCTTTGTCGACGCGGACGACCTCATCGCCGCCTACGGCGCCACCGTCGCCGACATCACCGTCCCCGAGAAGCCCCGCCCCTAATCTTCTCCTTCCGTCTGTGTGGCGCTATCCGCCGGTTTCGCGAAGAAAATGCGCAGGTTTGCGCCCCATAGACGGGTGGAGGCGGGAAGGGCGGGCGGGCTAGAGGATGCCGGCCATGCGGAGGGCGATGTCGACGAGGCGGACGCGCTGCAGCTCGGCGATCTCGGCGAGGGTGAACCATGCGGCCATATCGGTGGAGCCGTCCTGCTCGAAGCGGAGTGTGCCGCCCTTCACCTCGGCGCGGTAGACGATGCGGAGGGTGTGCAGAGGCACGGAGGCCTTCTGCACACGTTGACCGGCGGGGATGACGCGCGAATGGATGCCGAGGAGTTCCTTCACGCGGGCGGTGTACCCTGTCTCCTCCTTGACCTCGCGGCGCACGGCGACCTCCGGGTCCTCCCCCGGTTCGAGGCCACCGCCGGGCATCGTCCACGCGACACGACGCCCCTCCGTCCACCGGGCGAGCAGCACGCGATCCTCATCGTCGGTGATGACGGCGTATGCCGCGACGCGCAGATCCATGGGTTTCACCCTACTCGGGCGCTCACGCGCGCAGCGGCCCCAGCTCGCGCTCGAAGATGAGGCTCGTGTTCGTCGCCGCGATGATCTGCTGGGCCGAGAGGTTATCGGTGACGAAGTCGCGCAGTTCCTGGGTGCTGTGGCCGTGGAAGTGGATGACGAAGTCGTCGGCCCCGGCGAGGTAGAAGTACTGCGCGACCTGGGGGAGGGCCCTGAGCTGTTCGGCGAATCGCGTGAGCTCGCCGCGTGCGCCGGGGCGCAGGCGCACGGAGACGAGAGCCTGCACGGTGTAGCCGAGGACGGCGGGATCGACGTCGACGGTGAAGCGCTGGATCGCCCCCGTGCGGACGAGCCGGGCGAGCCGGGCATGCACGGTGGAGGCGGCGAGACCGAGCTCGTGGGAGAGCTGCGAAAGCGGCGCACGCGCATCAGCCCGCAGAAGATCGATGATCCGGAGATCAACACCATCGACCGAAGCTTCTTCGTGTTTTTCCGCCATACACCGAAGATACATCGCTACGGACCCCGAATGTGTCCATTTCTTCATCACTGCTTGCACCCACGCACGCGTGCCGCGACAGTTTTCCCGACACGCAGTCTCGCCCACTTTCGAAAGAGATCCCATGATCATCGGTGTTCCCGCAGAGCAGAAGGACAACGAACGACGAGTCTCCCTCACCCCCTCCGGGGCCTCCCATCTCGCCGATCACGGCCATCGCGTGCTCCTCGAAGCCGGCGCGGGAGCGGGATCGGGATTCTCCGACGAGGCCTACTCGGCCGCCGGGGCAACCATCGTCGCGACCGCGGAGGAGACGTGGGCCGCGGAACTCGTCATCAAGGTAAAGGAACCCATCGCGAGCGAATACCGCCATCTCCGCGCCGACCTCCTCCTCTTCACCTACCTCCACCTCGCCGCCGACCGTGCGCTCACCGAAGCGCTTCTCGCCGCGGGCACGACGGCCATCGCCTACGAGACCGTGCAGCTCGACGACCGCAGCCTCCCCCTCCTCGCCCCCATGAGCGAGATCGCGGGCAGCCTCTCCGTCATCGCCGGCGCACAGAACCTGCTCGCCCCCGCGGGCGGGCGCGGCATCCTGCTCAGCGGCGTCCCCGGCACGCCGCGCGCGAAGGTCGTCGTCCTCGGCGGCGGCGTCGCGGGAACCCATGCGGCGGAGAAGGCCGTGGGACTCGGCGCGCAGGTGAGCGTCGTCGACCTCTCCATCCCGCGCCTGCGTCAACTGGACGAGCGCTTCGGCGGGCGCATCGACACCCGCGTCTCCACGCGCGCCACGGTCGCGGAGCTCGTCTCCGACGCCGATCTCGTCATCGGCTCGGTGCTCGTCCCCGGCGCCTCGACGCCGAAGCTCGTCTCCGATGAGATGATCGCCGCGATGCGGCCGGGGTCCGTGCTCGTCGACATCGCGATCGACCAGGGCGGCTGTTTCGAGAACAGTCACGCCACCACGCACAGCGATCCCACCTTCGCCGTGCACGACGCGCTCTACTACTGCGTCGCGAACATGCCGGGCGCCGTGCCC
>JAATFJ010000125.1 GCA_015655255.1 Actinomycetales bacterium
GGCCGCAGTGGCGACGGTGTTGACGTTGCCGATGACGGGGTAGTGGCTCTCGCCGACACTGACGTCCGCCGCGTTGCGGTCGAGGAGGGTCGCGGCGATGATCTGGTAGCCGCTGTCGGCGCTGCGTCCCAGCGAACCGATGACGTACTCGACGTCGGCGGAGGAGCCCACGACGAGGGCGCGCGAGGCATAGCGGCCGCGCAGGCGCTGACGGTAGAGCCAGTGCCGCCAGGACCAGCGGGAGGCGAGCAGGAGGACGAGGCCGAGGGGCAGGGCGATGACGACCATCGCGCGGATCCCCTCCCAGTCCAGGAGGATCGCGAGGACGGCGAAGGCGCCGACGGCAAATCCGCTCGCCTGGGCGACGCGGCGGTACTCTGTCGACCCGGAGCCGAAGATCGCGGCGGAGCGTGTGTTCATCGCGGCGAGGAGCAGCACCCAGACGACTCCGAGCGCACCGGCCGCGATGAGCGAGGAGCCCCGCAGCGCGGAGAAGAAGAGCATCTGCACTGCGGTCGCGAGGGCGACGACGACGGCGACGACGAACGAATCGGTGAGGCGCAGGCACGCCCGGTATCGGCGTTCCCACTGCTGGCGCCGCTCCAGGGTGAGCGACGGACGCGGTGTGACGATGTCCTGTGCCGCCGCCCGCACGGTGCGCGGAGACGTCGTGGGTCGCCGGATCGTTCCCGTCCGCGAGAGTCCCACACCGCCGTCAACGGCGGTCATTCCCGTTCTCCGGCATTGCCGGAGGTACGCAAAGCTGCGTCAATCCCCATGTTTTTCCCCAAGTTCCCCAGTCAGCGCGCACGATGCTCGCGTCGTTGCGCTCACATTCCGACCCCTCGGAATCCCGCTGATTTCTGTGATCCCACATCACAGGAATGCCGACTCGCGTTCCCCCCGCGGCGACGGCGTACAGCGGGCGCTGTAAGCGAGATCAGTCTAGTCGAACGCGCAGGGGGAGGGAAGGCAGGACACGGTATTCGACACGCGCGTTGCGCGCCGACGGGGAATCAGCGCAGCACCTCGGGGCGTCCGCGTCCGACCCTGGTCAGCGCGGCAATCGCAATGCGCAGCGTGGAGCCGTCGACGTCCGCGAGTTCCCGCCAGGCGAGAGCGAGGGAAAGTCGGGGTACCTCGCCCGTGACGGTGAGAGGGATGAGACCGTGCTCCTGGGTGAGGCGGAGCATGGGCGTCTCTTCGGCGATGTTACCGATCGTGACGGCGTGGTGCTCTTCGACGGCGTGCGCGAGGGCGCCCATCTCACCGTGCGGGAGGTCGATGATGCGGGAGATCCCGGCGGCGCGGAGCTGATCGAGGACCCCGCCGAGGGTAAGGCGGTGATGGAACTCGGCGGGGATCGCGAGCGGCCTGCCCGCGAGCTCCGCCATCCGCACCGTCCCGCGTGCGGCGAGCGGGTGAGAGACGGTGACGAAGAAGGTCGGCTCGTATTCGGCGAGGATGTGCGTGTGCAGGCCCGGCGCGGTCTGGGATTCGTGGACGAGGACGAGATCGAGCTCGCCGTGGACGAGATCCCGGATGAGGGTGGAGGAGGGGGCGCGCAGAGGATCCGTCGTGTCGGCGTCGGTGATCCGCCCCGCCTCCGCGGAGGAGCCGGTGAAGCGGGAGACGAAGCGCTCGGGTGCCCAGCGGCTCACACCCAGCCGGAGCAGGGGGCGCTCCCCGGCCGCGGCGACGGCGAGTGCGCGCATTTGGGCGAGTGTCGCGACCGCGTGGGGCAGGGCGCGCACGCCCGTATCGGTGAGGACGAGCCGGTGGTAGTCGCGGTGGAAGAGATCGTCGCCGAGCTTCTGCTCCAGGCGTTTGATGGCGCGGCTCACCGGCGCGGGAGTGAGGTGCAGTGCGTTCGCCGCGCCGAGCACCGTTCCGGTGCGGGACGCAGCGACGAACGCCCGCAGCTCGACGATCTCCATGCTTCGACCCTAGAAGATCGGTGGCAGGGAAATCGCCGTGCGTGCGGGCGTTCGCGGTGAGCGCAGTGCGCGGTCCGGCTAGCGGATCAGAAGGCGCCGTCGATGTCGGTGAGGGCGACGACCTTTTGGTTGGTGAACTCGGTGAAACCGAGGTCGATGAGCTCGTGGCCGTAGCCGGAGTTCTTCACACCGCCGAAGGGGATGTCTGCCTTCACACCGGTCGGGTGGTTGATGAAGACCATGCCCGTCTCGATCTGGGCGGCGACGCGCTTGCCGCGCTCCTCGTCCTCGGTGAACACCGAGCCGCCGAGGCCGTAGGGGGAGTCGTTGGCGATGTCGATCGCCTCCGCCTCGTCGGCGACGCGGAACAGGTGCGTGACGGGGCCGAAGAACTCCTGGTGGAAGGCGGGGTTGTCCTTGGTGATGTTCGTCAGCAGCGTGGGGGCGAAGAACGCACCCTGCGCGGGGACGGTCACACCGAGGTCCTCGGCGACGGCGCCTGCGGCGACGGCACGGTCGAGCTGACCCTTGAGGTCGTCGGCGGCCTTCTGCGTGGACAGCGGGGCGAGGGTCGTGGCGCGGTCGAAGGGGTCTCCCGCGACGAGCTTGGCGACCTCGGCCTTGTAGGTGGCGAGGAACTCGTCGTAGACGGCGTCGACGACGATGAGGCGCTTGGAGGAGACGCAGACCTGACCGGCGTTCCAGTGGCGACCGAAGGCGGCCCACTTGGCGGCCTTGGCGACATCGGCGTCGTCGAGCACGATGAACGCGTCCGATCCGCCGAGCTCCAGGGTGCTCTTCTTCAGGGCCTTACCAGCGGCCTCGGCGACGGCGGCACCGGCACGCTCGGAACCCGTGAGGGCGACGCCGCGCACGCGCGGGTCGTCCAGGATGTGCTGGGTCTTGTCGTGGTCGGCGAAGAGGTTGATGAAGACGCCCTCGGGAAGGCCGGCCTCGAGCATGAGCTTCTCGAAGCGGAGAGCCGACTGGGGGACGTTGCCCGCGTGCTTGAGGATGACCGTGTTGCCGGCAGCGAGCTGCGGGGCGATGATACGGGCGATCTGGTAGTAGGGGAAGTTCCAGGGCTCGATGACGTAGATGACGCCGAGGGGCTGGGTGAGCAGCTGCACGCGCTCGGAACCGGCGACGGGAAGGTCGCGGGGCTCGAGGAAGGCGGCGGCGTTGTCGACGTAGTACTGCAGGATGTCGGCGGAGAGGATCGTCTCGGCCTCTGCCTCGCCGATGACCTTGCCCATTTCGAGGGTGATGGTCTGGGCGTAGCTGTTGGTCTCCGCCTTGAGGATGCGGGAAGCCTCGGCGAGCGGGGCGACGCGCTCCGCGACACTCTTGTCCTTCCAGGACTGGAAGGCGGTGTCGGCCTTGGCGATGGCCGCGTCGATCTCCTCCTCCGTCGCGGACGGGAACGACGCCACCAATTCATTGGTGAACGGGTTCACGGTTTGAAAACTCATGGGATCTCCTTCGAAACGATGCGCCTCTGTGGGGCGCCTGGGGGCGTCTGGACGGACACCCAACGTTCGACGCTAAGACGGTCGGCACCCATCCGGGCCCCGCATCGCACAAGTCAGATTGCCAAAAACGCAATGTGTGTTTCGATGCCCTGATTTTGCGCGGTTCGCGGCCGGTGCGACGGCTGTTGAACATCACCGAAGGTGGCTGCGCGGCTGGGGTCAGAGGAGCCCGATCTCCATCGCCAGGGTCACGGCGCGGGTGCGGTCGGAGACGCCGAGCTTCTCGAAGGCGTGCAGGAGGTGTGTCTTGACCGTGGCCTCGCCGATGAAGAGATCACGGGCAATCTCGGGATTGCTCCGGCCTACGGCAACGAGGCGCAGGACCTCGATCTCCCGCGGGCTCAGCGACGGCGCCTGCTGCTCCTGCCGCATGCGGGCAACGAGAGTCGCGGCGATGGAGGGGGCGAGCACGGTGTGGCCATCGGCGACGGCGCGGATGCCCGCGACGATCTCCTCCTGGGGAGCGGCCTTGAGGAGATACCCGCTCGCCCCCGCCTCGATGGCGCCGAGGATGTCGTCGTCGGTTTCGTAGGTCGTCAGGACGAGGACGCGCACGGCGGGGAGCTCCGCCGCGAGGCGCGCCGTCGCCGCGATCCCGCTTTCGCTCGGCATCCTCAGGTCCATGAGGACGACGTCGGGGGAGCGCTCGTGCGCGAGCGTGATGGCCTCCCTTCCGTCGGCCGCCTCCCCGACGACCTCGATGCCGGGATCGAGGGCGATGAGACCGACGATCCCCGCGCGCACGACGGGGTGGTCGTCGGCGACGAGGACGCGGATCATCGGCTTCCTCCTTCGACGCGGAATCCGGCTCCGGCCTCCGCGGGTGTGCCGAGCGGAACGCTCACGCGCAGCTCGACGCCACCTCCGGGCGCGTCGCGGACGAGGAGGCTGCCGCCCACGAGGCCGACGCGTTCCCGCATCCCGCTCAAGCCGAACCCGCGGTCATCGTCCACCGTGACGCCCCCGAGGCCGCGGCCGTCGTCGCGGACGGTGAGGCGGGCCGCGGTCTCGCCACGGACTCCGCTCACGGCCGCAGCCCGATCCTCCTCGCCGACGGCAAGCGAGATCGTCGCGGAACCCGCCTCCGCATGCTTGCGGACGTTGGCGAGTGCCTCCTGCGCGCAGCGCAGCAGGACGACCTCGATGTCGCGGGGAAGCTCGACGTCCGCGGCATCGACCGCGACCTGCATGCCGGTCTCGCGGGCGAAGCGTTCGGCGACTCGGCGCAGCGCATCCGCGAGGCTCCCCGTCCCATGCGGCGCGGGGGAGGAGGAGACGACGAGCGTTCGTGCCTCCCGCAAGGCGTCGCGGGCGATGTCCTCGATGGTTTCGATGGGCTGCAGCGCCCCATCTCTCCGCACACGCTCCGCGAGCATGACGATGCTCGCGAGGTTTTGCGCGATCGTGTCGTGCAGGTCCCTCGCGATGCGCTCCCGCTCCGCCCCCGCCCCCGCCTCTCGGCTCGCCGCCTCCAACCGATCTTGCGCCGCGGTCAGTTGCGCGAGCAGCGCCTGCCGTTCCGATCCCCATGCCGCGATCTGCGTGATCCACAGGCCGATGGCGAGGCTGAAGGCGGCGGAGAGGAAGCTCGTGACGAAGGCGGTGATGACGCCGTCCGGGGAGAAGCCCTCCCGGATCGATCCCGCGAGGCCCAGGATGACGGCCAGGGCGATCGTGACGCGGATGGCCTGTTTCTTGGTGCGCGAGGTCATCCAGATGAGCGGCATGACGATCGTCTGCATCGTGAACATGTGCGCCTCCACCCACACCCCCACTGTGAGGAGAGCGATGAGCGCGAACTGCAGGAGGAAGGACGCGAGCGGGGAGGGGGAGCCGCTGCCGATGATGCTGACGAAGGGGCGGGCGCCGAAGAGGTAGACGAGCGCGATGGCGAGTATGGTCGCGGCGACCAGGAGATGCGCGCCGCGGAAGGGCTCCGACGAGGACAGCGTGATGGCGAGCAGGACCCCCGTCACCGCAGCGATCGCGATGTCCCAGCCGACCCGCTCGCCGCGGGTTCTCGTGCCCGTCGCCTCGACTCTCATGTCGTCCACTTTGTCAGTGTCCCTCACCCGCGCCGATTCCAGCGGAAGGTCAGCCGGGCGAGCACGGCGCCGACGACGAGCCAGGCGGCGAGGGCGATGGCGACGCCGCCGAGATTCCAGGTCCCGCCCATCTCCGCGGCGGAGAAGGCGTCGGGCAGCAGGGCCGCGCGGAATCCCTGGGCGATCCACTTGAGCGGGAAGAGACCAGCGATGTTCTGCAGCCATTCCGGCAGCATCGAGAAGGAGAGGTAGACGCCGGAGATGAACTGCAGCAGCAGCACGATGGGGATGACGACGGCGCTCGCGGTCTTCCCTGAGCGGGGCACGGAGGATAGGGCGATGCCGAGGAGCGTGCACGTGAGGAGCCCGAGCGAGAAGACCCACGCGAAGGTGAGCCAGGCCGCGGGTACTGTAGGGAGCGGCACCCGGTAGATCCCCACGGCGACCGCCAGGAGCAGGGCGAGCTGCAGGGTCGCCGTGACGAAGACCTGTCCTGCCTTGCCGAGGAAGTAGCTCACGGGGGACAGCGGTGCGCCGCCGAGTCGTTTGAGCGTGCCATCGCTCTTCTCCGTGGCGATGTCGGTCGCGGGCGCCTGCACGCCGGAGAGCAGGACGCCGCCGGCGACGAGGCCGGGGAGATAGTACGTCTGCATGCCGATGACCTCGGTGCCCGCCGTGACGTCCTCGGTGAAGATCGTCGCGAAGATGACGTACATCATCGTGGGGAAGAGGAAGGTGAAGAACACCTGGTCGCGGGCGCGGAAGTACTGACGCAGCTCGAAGCCGACGCGGCGGAGGCCGAGGCGGACGGTGCGGAGGGGGCCGAAGGAAGCGGTGGCGGTGGTCATTTCTGCTCCTGTGCGGGAAGGGCTCGGTGCGCGGGTGCGGAGCGGATGAGTTCGAGGTAGATGTCTTCGAGGGTGGGGCGGTGGACCTCGAGGTCGCGCGGCTCGCCCTCCTCCGCGAGCAGGCGGGCGACGAGGGCGCCCGGCGATGCGGTGCGCTGCTCGTGGCGCTCGCCGCCGCTGTCGGTCCAGCGGACGGAGGGGATGCGGGCCTCCGCGCCGCCGATCTCGTCGGTCCTCCCTAGCGCGGCGAGGCTGCCCGCTGCGATGACGGCGGCGCGGTTGGCGAGGGCTGCCGCCTCGTCGAGATAGTGGGTGGTGAGGAGGATCGTTGTGCCCTCGGATTTGAGGGTCGCGATGAGATCCCAGAACTGGCGGCGCGCCTCGGGATCGAAGCCCGTCGTCGGTTCGTCGAGGAACAGGAGCTCCGGACGACCGATGATGCCCAGCGCGACATCGAGGCGCCGTCGTTGCCCGCCCGACAGCGTGCCCACGCGGGCCTTCTGCTTCTGCTCCAGGCCGACGGCGGCGAGGACGTCGTCGACGCGGCGCGGCGAGGGGTAGTACCCGGCGAACTCGGTGAGCAGCTCGCGAACGGTCGCTCCCGCGGTCTCGCCCGAACTCTGCAGCACGATGCCGAGCCGGGCCTTCCACTCCAGCCCGCCGTGCCGCGGGTCGGTGCCGAGCACGCGGACCTCGCCGGATGTCGCGTGTCGGTACCCCTCCAGGATCTCGATGGTCGTGGATTTCCCCGCGCCGTTGGGGCCGAGCAGGGCGAAGGTCTCGCCGTGACGGATGTCGAAGCTCAGCCCCGCGATGGCCGGGGAGGAGCCGTACTCCTTGCGAAGGTCACGGACCTCGATGGCATTCTCGATCATGCGTCTATCGTCGGCGCGACGCGCGGGGATTGGGAGCGACCGGGAGACGGATTCCCGGGTCCACCGGTCGGTGGAGGGGGCGGCGCCGTAGGCTCGATCGCATGGCTGCGCTGCACGAACTGACCGCGATCGAGCTCCGTGACGCGCTGCGGAGGCGCGAGGTGGGTGTGGTCGAGGTGGCGACGCACTTTCTCGACCGAATCGCGCGCCTCGACGGCGATCTGGGTGCCTTCGTGGAGGTGACGGCGGAGGCCGCGCTTGCGCGGGCTCGGGCGGCGGAAAGCAGCGAGCCGGTGGGTCTGCTCTGGGGTGTGCACTTTGCCGACAAGGATCTTGTCGCGCGGGCCGGCGTCCCGACCCGGTACGGTTCGGCGGCGCGACGCGAGTTCGTGCCCACCGTGACGGATCCGCAAGCAGCCGTGATGGATGCGGCGGGCGGAGTGAGCCTCGGCAAGACGAATACGCCGGAGTTCGGCCTCACCGGATACACCGAATCGCGTGTCGCGCCACCCGCCCGCGACCCCTGGGACCCTCGGAACGGCGCGGGCGGGTCGAGTGGCGGTGCCGCGGTCGCGGTCGCGGCGGGGCTCCTCCCGCTCGCGCCCGCCTCCGATGGCGGAGGCTCCATCCGCATCCCCGCCGCCACGGTGGGCGTCGTCGGACTCAAACCGTCGCGAGGACGGCTTCCCGCCGGTTCCGGCCTCGACAGCCCCGGCGGTCTCGCCGTGGCCGGGCCCATCGCGCGGACCGTCGCCGACGCCGCACTGCTCCTCGACGCGCAGGTCGAGGGACTGCCGTATCGATACGCGACGCGGGCGCCGGGCGAAGGGCCCTTCCTCGCCGCAGCACGGAGCGACGCCGCATCGGCACGCATCGGCGTGACGACGGTGAGCCCCTGGGACGATGCGGAGGACATTGTCCTCGATCCCGGCGCCGCGCGCGCCGTCGACGTCGCTGCCGACCTGCTCTCCCACGCCGGTCATGGCGTCGACGCCTTCGACTGGCGGCCTCGCGGTTACGCGGAACTCTTCCGGGTCATCTGGCGATCGAGCGCCGCGCGTCTCGCGCTCACCGAGGCGGAGCTGGAGCTCGTCGAACCGATCACGGCGTGGCTCGTCCGCGAGGGGCGCGCGCTGGGGGGCCGGGAGCTTCTCGACGCGCTCGCCGCGGCGACGGTCTTCGAGCGCGAGACGATCGCCGCGTTCTCGCCCTTCGATGCCGTGCTCACTCCCGCACTCGCGCTGCCGCCGCAGCCGATCGGCTGGTTCGACCCGGACGATCCCGCGGAGAACTTCTCCCAGCAGGTGCGCTACGCCCCCTACAGCAGCTTCGTCAACGTCGCCGGTCTTCCCGCGATCGTCCTCCCCGTCACCCGCACTGCCGCCGGGCACCCGGTCAGCGTCCAACTCATCGGCCGCCCCGGCGGCGAGTCCGGCCTCATCTCCCTCGCTGCCGGTCTCGAGAACGCACGGGGTGCACTTCTGGGGGCGTTATAACGATGCCGTGCGCGTTTTTGGTGGGGCGATTCTTGTGCCGAGAGAGCAGTGTGCGGTATAAGTCACTTATAAGGCTGTGCGATATAAGTCACCGAGGAGGTCTTGTGAAGGTACGATCGGCATCCGACTTCGGGCCGCTCATCGCTGAGCGTCGTGAGCAACTCGGTCTCACTCAGGCGCAGGTCGCGCATCGCGCGGGAGTCACACGAGAGTGGCTCGTGCGACTGGAGCGGGGGGCGTCGACGGTCACCCTCTTCCGTCTCATGCGAGTTCTTCGTGAACTCGGGCTCGAACTCACTGTGAAAGCGTCTGCTGATGCCCCGTGAACTGTCGGTCTATCTCGACGGCACATACGTCGGCTGTCTTGCGCAGACGGAGGGTGGTGCGCTCCTCTTCGACTACGACGATGAGTACCGGGGACGCGAAGATGCCACGCCTCTGTCCCTCTCCTTGCCAC
>JAATFJ010000041.1 GCA_015655255.1 Actinomycetales bacterium
ATATCGACGACACCGCCCCGGTCGGCGACGACCTCGTGCGTGCGCCCGGCGATGGTGATGGTCACGGTCGCGAAGCTCACCGGGATACCCGCGAAACTGCGCCATCCGCGTACTGACGCGTCTGCTCCGTCCTCCGTCTTCCTGCGGGGCGAGACGATGAGCACCCGTCCGAGGACGCGCACCCAGCCGGTCCCGCCGTAGCCCGGGAAGGGGACGATGGTCGCAGCGCGACCGCGACGGCGGGCGCGCCCCTCACGCCACACGTGGAAGCGATGTTCCAAGCGGGCGAACCAGTGGATCTTTTTCGGATCCCGGTGGGTTTCGGGCATCGTCTCAGTCTTTCATGCCTGCGCGGGCATCTTCCCCCGTTTCCTCGATTCGCAGGTGACGACGTTCGGAGTGGGCGATGAGTTTCTTCCCGAGGAAGACGGCGAGGAGAAAGACGCAGATGAGGCCGACGAAGATGTATCCCGCATAGTGCACCTGATCGACGAGCTCACGGAAGCTTCCCGCGGCGAGTGACGTCACGCTCACATACGCCGTTGCCCACAGCAGACAGGCCGGCGCCGTCCAAGCGAGGAAGCGCCGGTAGGAGTAGGAGCTCATCCCAACGGTGAGGGGAACGAGGGAGTGCAG
Organism: Actinomycetales bacterium; assembly: GCA_015655255.1. The sequence continues at coordinate 637 of JAATFJ010000041.1, forward strand.
AACGGGCAAGAAACGGGAGAGGAAGATCGCCACGCCGCCGCGGCGACGCAGATAAAGCTCGGCGCGCTCCCACTGCTGCTCGCCGATGCGCCGTCCCAGCCAGGATCTGCGGATCCGCGGACCGAGCACATGGCCCATCCAGAATCCGATGCTCTCGCCGATGAGGGCCCCGATAACGACGGAGACGATCATTGCGACAGCCTCGACGGGGCCGCTCACCCCCATCGAGGCGATGATGACGATCGTGTCGCCCGGGACGATGAGCCCGACGAGGATGCTCGTCTCGAAGAGGACGGCCACGCCTGCGATGAGCGTGCGCGCGATCGGATCGACGGACTGCACGGCATCGAGAAGCCAGAGCAGAAAGTCATCCACCCCACGAGGATACGGGAGGAGAAGGAGCGCCGACTGGGAGTGCGCTCCGGAATGCCCGTGCGGCGCCGGAGGTCCGAAGGGGAGAGGGGCGGGGATCGGATAATCTGGAAGTTCCGAGTGTCTTCCTGCAGTTTTTGAGATTGGCCGTTCGTTGTCCGAGAATCTGTCCCCCTCAGCCCCGTCCGCCGACGAGAACGTGTCGGCGCACGCCATCCAAGCCAAATGGCAGAGGTACTGGGCAGAGCACGAGACCTTCCTCGCCGGCGGCGTGGAGGACACGCGTCCGCGCAAGTACGTCCTCGCGATGTTCCCCTACCCTTCCGGGGACCTGCACATGGGCCATGCGGAGAACTACCTCTACTCCGACATCGTCGCGCGCTTCTGGCGCCACCGCGGGCACAACGTCCTCAACCCCATCGGCTGGGACTCCTTCGGCCTGCCCGCGGAGAACGCGGCGATCCGCCGCGGTGCCGACCCGCGCGAATGGACCTACCAGAACATCGCCCAGCAGGAGGCAGGGTTCCGTGCCTACGGCGTCTCCTTCGACTGGACGCGCGTGCTGCACACCTCCGACCCGGAGTACTACCGCTGGAACCAGTGGCTGTTCCTGAAGATGTACGAGAAGGGGCTCGCGTACCGCAAGAAGAGCCCCGTCAACTGGTGCCCCAACGATCAGACCGTGCTCGCCAACGAGCAGGTCGTCGATGGGCGCTGCGAGCGCTGCGGTGCCGAGGTCGTGAAGAAGAAGCTCACGCAGTGGTACTTCAAGATCACCGACTACGCTGATCGGCTGCTCGACGACCTCAACCAGCTCGAGGGCTTCTGGCCGCAGAAGGTGCTGCAGATGCAGCGCAACTGGATCGGTCGCTCCGTCGGTGCGGACATCGACTTCCGTATCGAGGGACGCGAGGAGCCCGTGAAAGTCTTCTCCACCCGCCCGGACACGCTGCACGGAGCGACGTTCTTCGTCGTCGCGCCGGATGCGGATCTCGCCGCTGATCTCGTCGCGGATGCGCCCGTGGAGGTACGGGAGCGCTTCGCGAGCTACCTCGCCGAGGTGCAGAAGACGACGGACATCGACCGACAGTCCAGCGATCGTCCCAAGACGGGTGTGTTCCTGGAGCGCTATGCGATCAACCCCGTCAATGGGGAGCGCCTGCCTATCTGGGCCGCGGACTACGTCCTCGCCGACTACGGGCACGGCGCGGTCATGGCCGTGCCCGCGCACGACCAGCGCGACCTCGACTTTGCGCGCACCTTCGGGCTGCCCGTGAAGATCGTCGTCGATACGACGGCTCCTGTGACGGGTGCGCTGCCCGTCGTCGAGGTGGATGCCGACGGCGTGCCCCTCGACCTCACCGGACTCGACGACCAGGATCCCGCCGTCACGGGCGTCGCGCTCACGGGCGAGGGTCGCCTCATCAACTCGGGCGAGCTCAACGGGCTCTCCAAGCGCAATGCGATCGCCCGTGCGATCGAACAGCTCGAGGCGTCGGGAACGGGCCGTGCGGCGAAGAACTACCGGCTGCGCGACTGGCTCATCTCCCGTCAGCGCTTCTGGGGCACGCCCATCCCCATGCTGCACACGCCGGACGGCGACGTCGTTCCCGTTCCTGAGGATCAGCTGCCCGTGCGTCTGCCGGACGCGGCGGGCCTCGACCTCGCTCCGAAGGGCTCTTCGCCGCTGGGTGCCGCCGAATCGTGGGTGCGCACGGTCGATCCCGCGACGGGGGAG
>JAATFJ010000224.1 GCA_015655255.1 Actinomycetales bacterium
CGAGCACGGAACGACGCGCGCCGCACCCCGTCGCCGCACCTCAGGCTCCGCGCGCCGCCGCGTCCCGGATGATCGAGCCCGCGGCGAGCGCGCCCTGGCCCGCAGCGACGATGAGCTGCTGAGGGCCGGGGGTCGCGATGTCGCCCGCAGCATAGACGCCGGATGCCGAGGTGCGGGCGAGGCCGTCGGTGGCGATCCATCCCTCCGGATCGCGATCGAGGTCGACGCCCTCGACGAAGGCGACGGGGGCGTGCAGATGAGGGCGCACGAATCCCCCACCGACGGGGATGCGGGCGCCGTCCGCGAGGAGCACCGCGGCGAGTGCGCCTCGCTCCCCCTCCAGCCCGGCGACGGGGTCGCGTTCGACGCGGATCCCCCGTGTGCGGAGGTCGTCTTCCTCCGCCGAATCGATGATGGGGGCGCCGAGGGTGAAGACCGTGAGCTCGTTCGTCCACCGGCTGAGGAGCCGGGCGTGGGCGGGCAGGTCGTCGGTGTCGCCGAGGAGCGCGAGGGGGCGGTCGCTGAGCTCGTAGCTGTCGCAGACGATGCAGCTGTAGAGCGACATCCCGTAGTAGGAGCGGATGTCGGGTATGTCGGGCAGCGTCTCCTGAAGCCCCGCCGCGACGAGCACGACTCCGGCGGAGACGCGCTCGATATGGCCGCGCGCGTCGATCTCGGCGGCGAAGTGCGCGCCGTCCCGGCGCACGGACCGCACGACGGCGCGGTCGACGATGCGCACCTGCGGGTACGCGGCGAGCTCCTGTCGCCCTTGCTTGCGCAGTTCGACGGGTGTGGCGCCATCGCGTGTGAGGAAGCCGTGGGAGCGGAGGGTCGCGGCGTTGCGTGGGCGGGTCGCATCCACAAGGAGCACGGTCATGCGGGCACGGGCGAGGTTCAGCGCGGCCGAGAGGCCCGCGGGGCCGCCACCGACGATGAGCACGTCGAAGGGCGCGGCGGTGGTGTCATCGGTGTGCGTGGCAGACATCGGGCTCTCTTGCGTTGCGAAGAAGGGGATCTCCTCGAGCTTAGTCTCGCCTTACTCGGATCCTGCCGGGGGAATTCGCCGACCGCGAACGTGAGTTAGCACTCTCACCCCGAGAGTGCTAATCTCTTCTTAGTTGAGCCACATCGGCTCAACTTCACCATCGGGTCGAAACCGGCCCAGAAAAGGAGACGAGATGACCAGCTACGATCCGCTCCGCGAGATGGAGCGCTTCACGAACAGTTTCTTCGACGGAGGCCGCCGCGGACCCCGCCAGATGCCCATGGATCTGTACCGGGACGGTGACAACTACGTCCTCGCCGCCGACCTCCCCGGCGTCGACCCGGGATCGGTGGATGTCGATGTCGACGGCCAGCTGCTCACCATCCGCGCCGAGCGCACCCTCACCTCGGGCGATGGCGTCAAGTGGATCACCCGCGAGCGCGGCGCCGGAAGCTTCCTCCGCCAGCTCAGCCTCGGCCAGGGCATCGACACGGAGAAGATCTCCGCGAGCTACCGGAACGGTGTGCTCAGCGTGACGATCCCTGTGAGCGAGAAGGCCAAGCCGCGCAAAGTCGAGATCAGCACCGAGTCCGCCGAGGTCCCCGTGCTGCAGGAGACGCCCGCGTCCTGAGCATCTCTTCAGCGATGCCCCTGCCTTCGGGCGGGGGCATCGTCGTATCCGGGGGCCTCACCGGCACCGCCGCGCGCGTCTCAGGAGGAGAGACCGGATTCGACCAGCTCGGCCCCCGCATGCGCGAGCTCCGCGAGGGCCGCCGCAGAGGATTCGGCGCCCACCCCCGCGATGAGGTCGCTGAGGATCCGCACGTGCACGCCGTGCGCGATCGCATCGAGGGCGGAGGCGCGCACGCAGTGATCGGTCGCGATGCCCACCACATCACAGGTAAGCACGCCCCGCGCGCTCAGCACCTCCGCCACGGTCTCCCCCGCGTCGGTCACGCCCTCGAACATCGAGTACGCGGGGACGCCCTGCCCTTTGCGCACGTGATGGGTGACGTCCTCGGTGTCCAGCAGGGGGTCGTACTCGGCGCCCGGCGTCCCGGCGACGCAGTGCTCCGGCCATGTATCCACAAAATCGGGCTGCGGGGAGAAATGGCCGCCGTTGTCGCCCGCAGCATCGTGCCAGTCCCGCGAGGCGATGATGACGGCGTACTCCGCCGCGTGCGTGGCGAGGTAGTCGGATACGCCCCGCGCGACGGCGTCACCGCCCGCCACCGCGAGCGCCCCGCCCTCGGTGAAATCGTTCTGCACATCGACGATGAGAAGTGCCCTGGTCATGCCCCGATGCTACGCGCCCACCCGCCGGTGCGTCCTGCCGTCTATATCGCACACGTCATTTGCCTCAGATTGTTCCCTCGCGAGTGCGGGAGGCGACAACTCGGGGCAAATGAGCGCCCGGGAGGGACGAGGGGCGCGACGCGCAGGCGCGAACGAGCGCGACGCGAAGACGGGGACCGGCGCGGAGATGCGCGGGAGGGAACGAAAAGCGGGGTCCCAATGACCGGGACCCCGCTTATGGGAGCCGCCCAAGGGAATCGAACCCTTGACCTTTTCATTACGAGTGAAATGCTCTGCCGACTGAGCTAGGGCGGCGTGCACCGCGCAAGCGGCACGATGAACGATACTACCCTGTCGGCACGGCGCGCGCGAACCGAGAACGCGTCATTCGCAACGCAGCCCGTCCTCGGGCACCGTGTCGTCGAGGAAGAACGCTTCCACCGCGTCGTCCACGCACGTGTTGCCCTTGTTGTAGCCCGTGTGCCCCTCGCCGACACGCGTGATGAGCACGCCCTCCTCGAGCTGATCGGCGAGCGATTCCGCCCACTCGTAGGGGGTTGCCGGGTCGTTCGTCGTCCCCACCACGAGGATCGGCCCTGCGCCCTCGGCGTGGATCTCTCCGCGCG
>JAATFJ010000391.1 GCA_015655255.1 Actinomycetales bacterium
GCGCTCGACCCCTCCGTCCGGGAGCGGATCCTCGTTCTCCTGCAGCGACTGCAGGAGAGCCGCGGACTGACGATGCTCTTCGTCTCCCACGACATCGACGTCATCGCGGCCGTAGCCGACGATGTCCTCGTCCTGCAGGAGGGGCGCATCGTCGAACAGGGCGCGCTCGCGCAGGTCTTCGCGGCACCGCAGCATCCGTTCACGAAGGAGTTGCTCGCCGCCGCGCGCTGAGCGTGCGCAACCTTGCCCGGCTGTCAGTCCTTCACCTGGATGCCCGCCGAGGTGGCGAAGGCGGGTGCGAGAAGCTCCACCTGCCGCGGGCTCAGCGTCGTGCCGCGCAGGCTGTTCGTGTCCAGCACCGTCATGAGGTCGAGGCCGCGCAGATCAACATCGCTCGCACGAAGCCCGCGCGGATCGAGTTCCTCGCTTCGGCAGTCCTCGAAGCAGACCCGGCTGAGCACGGCCTGCGGCACGTCCAGCGCGCGGATCGTGCAGCCGTGCACGAGGACATCGGTGGCCTGTGCCCCGCCGAGCGTGAGGTAGTCGATGCGCAGATCGCGCAGTTCCAGCTCGCCGATGCGGGTGGCGCTGAGATCAAGCGTGCCGATCCGCCCGCCGGTGATCTGCACGCGGCGCAGCCCCGCATTGCGGAGGGTGAGCGAGGCGACGCGGACGTCCGAGAGGGCCACATCGAGGAGCGTCGCCCCGGCGAGGTCGACGGTGTGCGCATCGAGTGCGAGCACGCATTGCTCCCAAGAGGAGTGCGCGAGGTCGGCATCGCCCGTGACCGTGACGCGCGCGGCGAGGAGGTCGTCCCCGCGCCGGGGCAGGGGACGGGGATCGAGCACCGGGGGAAGATCGGGAGCGGAGACACGGGGAGCGGCGGGGGATTCGGTGCGACGAGCCATGATGTCGACCCTAGACGGAGGCGCGGACATCCTTGTCCCCGAGAGGCGGACGTCGTATATTGCTAGCATGCAAGCCTCCGAGTCTAAAGCGCAGTTCAACGTCTACCTGCCCCCGGAACTCGTGCGCGCGGTGAAGCATCGCGCGATTGACGAGGGGATGAGTCTCTCCGCGCTCGTGGAGAAGGCGCTCAGTACGTATCTGGGCGGGGAATCATGACCGTCGTCCAGCAGATCGTCTTCACAGGGCATCCGGAGCGTTGGCTGACGCTCGCCGAGGCGCTCGGGTTCGTGGCTCCCTATCCGCCGACGTCGGAATGGGGCGAGTTCCGTGCCGATGGCAGCCTCGCCGTGCGCCGCGCAACCGGGGGCCAGCCCGCGGGGTCCGTGGCACTGCAAGTGCTCGTCGAAGACTTGGGCGCCGCGCAGTCGGCGCTGAGCGGCTTCGTCGTGAAGCGGGAGTCGATAGAGGGCATCGGAGACGTCCTGACCGTGGATATCGGGCTGCGATTCTCCGTCTCCGAGGGTGACCTCGGCGCGCCGACCGGTGAGATCTCGGTCGCTCCGGTCCTGTTCCAGGACGATTTCACCGCGCCTCGTCGCGCGCTTACCGCGCTCGGGCTGCGCCCGGACCTCGCCTCGGACGGCGGAGGCTGGCTCGCGCTGCTCGCCGATGGCGGATCCGTCGGGGTGCACGGCGGCACGCCCGCCCGCGTCGGCCTTTCCTTCGAGGCGCTCGGTGACCTCGATGCGCTCGCCGAGCGTCTGCGCGGAGCGGGTTTCGACGCGGCGATCGTGGATGAGGCCTACGCCCGCACCATCCGCATCCCCGATCCCGACGGCGGCGAGGAGATCTGGATCAACGGCGCTCAGGACGACCTGTACGGCTACCATCGCGAGGCCTGAGCACGGCCGCAGGCACCGCGCGCTCTGCCGCTGTCCGCTCCCTCTCCACAGCCGTGTCCCGCCGCTCGTGGCGTGTACTCCTCCGCAGGACTTGTACGTTTCCGAAGGTCGAAATCCGGCAGAACGTCCTTCTGAGGTGCACAATTCCTGCGAAAGCGCACGGCGGGGCGGACACCCGACTCTTCCTGCACATTCCGCGAGACGGGAGTTTTCGTCAACAGGAGCTTGTTTTTGCCGCGGTGGTCTGGACCGTTCCCGCACACTCTTCTTCATGGAACGTACGAGCCACCTTGCCGAGTACGTCCACAGCCGTGGCGGGATGATCCGCACGGAGCCGCTGAGGGAACGGAGATTCGGGCGGAGGGCCATCGAGGAGGCGATCCGCGCGGGAGTCCTTGTGCGGCCGCGGCGGGGGTGGGTGGCGGTGCCGACGGCGGAGCCGATCCTGCTCTCCGCGGCGCGCGATGGCGTCGTGCTGACCTGCGTCACGCAGGCGCGAAGAATGGGCTTATGGGTGCACGGAGACGACGGGCTGTTCCACGTCGCCTGCGCTCCTCATGTGCGGAAGCCTCCTTCTGCCGCACTCCACGTGCACTGGGCACGACCTCTGGTGCCGCGCCCACCGGATACGCTCATCGATCCCATCGAGAATGTGCTCTCCCTCATCGCCGAGTGTGAGCCCCCTGAGCAGGCTCTCGCGACATGGGATTCCGCGCTCAACAAGGGACTTGTCACCATCGAATCGCTGTCGCGGCTCCCTCTGCGACCCGCGGCGCGACGGATCCTCGCCGACGCCACGCCGTATTCCGATGCGGGGACCGAGACCTATCTTCGGCAGCGGCTGCGTTGGCTGCACGTGCCCCTACGCATCCAGATCTGGATCGCGGGGCACCGCGTGGACGCGCTCCTCGGGAAGCGACTCATCCTGCAGATCGACGGCGGTCACCACGTGGGGGCGCAGCGCACGGAGGACAATCGCCATGACGCACAGCTTCTGCTCATGGGGTACCACGTCATCCGCATCTCCTATGTCCAGATGATGCATGACTGGCCCGCAGTGCAGGAGCTGATCATGAGTGCGGTTGCTCAGGGGCTTCATGACGTGGCCTGAACGCGAAATCTCGCTGTGGGCATGTGCACCTCCGCAGGACTTGTATGTTTCCGAAGGTCGAAATCCGGCAGAACGTCCGTCCGGGGTGCACAAGTCCTTCCGGAGCGCACGGCGGCCTCCGGGGCGCGCATCTCTTTCCGGGGTGCACGGCTGCGGGAGAACCACTATGCGACCGCGGCAACGGCAGAAAACCGTGGCAGGGATGCGTACAATAGACGCACACGCATCGATCCGGCCATCACCGGGGAGCACTCGGAAGAACAACCTTCGGGTCCAGTAGAACCGAGCGGGGCAGGCCCGTCATCGCCGCAGGGAGAGTGGTCGCCGCGCAAGCTGTGGCACGCGGGGTGGTACCGCGGTCCGCAAGGATCGTCCTCGCAGAAGAGCACACCACCACGACGCTTGCGAGATGCGCATGACCTATCCCAGACCCTCCGCCTTCGGCCCCGCAGCAGACGTGGCCCCAAGCCCGCGCTTCCCACAGATCGAGCAGGAAATTCTCGACTTCTGGAAGGTCGACGACACCTTCCGTGCCTCCATTGCGAACCGCGAGGGTGCCGACGAGTGGGTCTTCTACGACGGCCCGCCCTTCGCCAACGGCCTGCCGCACTACGGTCACCTCCTCACGGGCTACGCGAAGGACCTCTTCCCGCGCTTCCAGACGATGCTCGGTAAGAAGGTCGATCGTGTCTTTGGCTGGGACACCCACGGCCTGCCTGCGGAGCTCGAGGCGATGAAGCAGCTCGGCATCACCGAGAAGAGCGAGATCGAGGACATGGGTATCGATGTCTTCAATGCGAAGGCGCGGGCGTCCGTGCTCACCTACACGCAGGAGTGGCGCGACTACGTCACGCGCCAGGCGCGGTGGGTGGACTTCGACCGCGGCTACAAGACGCTCGATCTCGGCTTCATGGAGAGCGTGCTGTGGGCCTTTAAGACGCTCTACGACAAGGGCCTCGCCTACGAGGGCTACCGGGTGCTGCCCTACTGCTGGCGCGACGAGACCCCGCTCAGCTCGCACGAGCTGCGCATGGATGACGACGTCTACCAGGAGCGGCAGGACCCCTCGGTCACCGTGTCGTTCCCGCTCACGGGCGCGGAGGCCGCAGCGCGCGGCCTGGAAGGCGTCCGCGTCCTCGCCTGGACGACGACTCCGTGGACCCTTCCGACGAACATGGCGCTCGCCGTAGGACCCGCCATTGACTACGTCGTCGTCCCTGCCGGTCCCGACGGCGCCGCTGACGGCACCATGGGCTCCCGCTACCTCGTCGCGCGCGATCTCCTCGCCGGCTATGCGAAGGACCTCGGCTACGAGGACGCCGCCGCGGCGTCGGCGGCGATCGAGAAGACCGTCACGGGCACCGAACTCGGCGGGCTCTCCTACGAACCCCTCTTCGACTACTACACGGACACCGAGACATGGGGCACGGAGAACGCGTGGCGCATCCTCGTCGACGACTACGTCACGACGACCGACGGCACGGGTATCGTGCACCAGGCCCCCGCCTACGGCGAGGACGATAAGCGCGTCGCCGATGCCGCGGGTGTCCCCACGATCCTCTCCCTCGACGACGGTGGCCGGTTCCTCCCGAACATCACCGAGGTCGCGGGCGAACTGTGGATGGACGCGAACACGCCCATCATCCGCCTCCTGCGCGGGAAGCAGCGCCTGCTCCGCGAACAGTCCTACCTGCACTCTTACCCGCACTGCTGGCGCTGCCGGAACCCCCTCATCTATAAGGCCGTGTCCAGCTGGTTCATCCGTGTCACGGACATCAAGGACAAGATGCTCCAGAACAACGAGCAGATCACCTGGGTACCCGAGAACGTCAAGTACAGGCAGTTCGGGAAATGGCTTGAGGGCGCGCGCGACTGGTCGATCAGCCGCAACCGCTACTGGGGCTCGCCCATCCCCATCTGGCAGAGCGACGATCCCACGTATCCCCGCGAGGACGCCTACGGCTCCCTGGAGGAGCTGGAGCGCGATTTCGGTGCGTTGCCGCGCAACCCCGAGGGGGAGGTGGATCTGCACCGTCCCTACATCGATCACCTCACCCGGCCCAACCCCGACGATCCCACGGGCAAGAGCACGATGCGCCGCATCGAGGACGTCTTCGATGTGTGGTTCGACTCCGGGTCGATGCCCTATGCGCAGGTGCACTACCCCTTCGAGAATGAGGAATGGTTCGACACCCACGCTCCCGCGGACTTCATCGTCGAGTACATCGGGCAGACGCGCGGCTGGTTCTACGTCATGCACGTCC
>JAATFJ010000229.1 GCA_015655255.1 Actinomycetales bacterium
ACGCCGCATTCGCACCCGCCACATACGTCGCATGATGCTTATCGTGATGCAGTTGCATGATCTTCCCACTGATATGCGGCTCCAAAGCCGCATAATCGTACGGAAGCTCAGGCAGCGTGTATACGGTCATTTTCTTCATCCTTTCGAAGGGCTGCGGGAACGGTCTTGTCGAGACCGAAGAACGTGCGCTCATGATAGAGCAGGGGGCCGGAGGCGCGTCCGCGGCGGATGTCCAGGACCTCGGCGGCGAGGAGCACGGCAGACCCGACCCGCAATTCGCCCAGCGGGCGGCAGCGCAACGCGACAGGCGCATCGGCGAAGAGCGGCTCCCCGGTCTCGGCGATGCTCCATCCTTGCTCCGCGGTGAATCGGGGGTTGCCGGAGCGCGCGAACGATTCCGCGAGGGGGCTGTGCGCGTCGCCGAGCAAGTGGACGAGGAAGCTCTCCGCCTGCAACAGGCGACCGGCGGAGCCCGTCGTGCGACTCAGCGAGAAGGAGATCGCCGGCGGGTCAACGGAGAGCGAGGCAACGCTCGATGCCGTCAGCCCGACGGGCCCGTCCGGCGTCGTCGCGGTGATGAGTGCGACGGCGGCGGGGTGCGCTCGGAACGCGGCCGTGAAGTCGTCCACCAGTGCGGTCATCAAGGTCATCTCCCTGTCTGTTCTCGATTCACCATAGAACCTCAACCGCGCTTGAGGTCAAGAATTCCCTCGGCGAAGATCGCGACAACTTGACCTAAACAATGGTTGAGGTTTTACGCTAGAGAGATCGACCGACAGGAGGGACCCGATGACGTACGTGATCGCTTTGCCGTGCGTGGATGTGAAGGACAGGGCGTGCATCGACGAGTGCCCCGTGGACTGCATCTACGAGGGGGAACGGTCGCTGTACATCCATCCCGATGAATGCGTGGACTGCAGCGCGTGCGAACCCGCGTGCCCCGTCGAGGCGATCTACTACGAGGACGATCTCCCCGACGAGTGGCAGGACTATTACCGCGCCAACGTCGAGTTCTTCGAGGAGATCGGTTCCCCCGGCGGCGCCGCGAAGATGGGCGCCATCGCCCACGATCATCCCCTCATCGCCGCACTCCCACCCCAGGAGCACGAGGACTGAGGAGCCCACGACTGCCGACGTGGAGCGCCTCAGGAAAGCCGCCGCGGACCCACTCCCGTCTCCCCCAGCACGTCATCGGGGTTGAGGAGCGCGCACGCTTTCATCGACAAACAGCCGCAGCCGATGCATCCGGTGAGCTCCTTCTCCAGCTTCTCGATGCCCTCGCGGCGCTCCTCGAGCATCCGCTTCCACTTCCGCGAGGCCTTCTGCCAGTCCTGATGACTGGGGGCGGTATCGGCGGGGACGCCCGCGAACGCCTTCTGCACATCCGTCAATGGAATGCCGAGGCGCTTGGCGACGGAGATGAGCGAGACCCGGCGCAGCATATGCCGCGCATAGCGGCGCTGATTCCCCGAGGTGCGCGTGGACGTGATGAGGCCGAGGCGCTCATAGAAGTGCAAGGCCGAGACCGCGACGCCCGTGCGACGGCTCATCTCCCCCACGGTGAGGAGTTCGGAGGGACCGTGCTCGGCGGCGACCGCATCCGCAGCCCGGCTCATCGCGCTCCCTCCGCCGATCCCTCAATGCTAGTTGAGGTTTTCCGGGGTCAGCGAGGGGATGCGCTGCGGGGCACGCACGCGGCGGATGAAGAGGGAGGCGGCGAGCGCGAGGAGGATCGCCGTCGCAGGGAGAAGGATCGACTCCGACATCGCGCGCGCGAATCCCTCGGCGAGCGAATCCGGCAGCACGGTGCCCGAGATGGCGGCATCGGCGTCGTCGGGGAGGTTCGCCTCGATGCGGGCCTGCATGAGCGCAGCGATCGCCGCAGAGCCGACGACCGAGCCGATCGTGCGCGTCGTGTTGTAGATGCTGGAGCCCGCGCCCGCCTGGCGCGGAGGAAGACGTCGTGTCGCGGTCGTCGACAGCGGCCCCCACATCCCGGCATTGCCGATGCCCATGAGCGCGGACGGTAGCAGGAAGAGCCCGATGGGCGCGTTCGTCGTGAGCAGCGTCGAATACCAGAACAGCGCGCAGGACACGCACAGCAGACAGGGTACGAGGACGAACCGCGGATCGAGGCCATCGACGAGCCGTCCCGCGAACGGGGCGAGCACGCCCGAGACGAGGGCCATCGGCACCGTGAGCAGCGCGGCCTGCGCGGGTGCGAGCCCGCGCGCGGCCTGGAGAGCGAACATGAGCGGCAACGACATGCTCGTGACCGTGAAGCCCACCGCCGTGATCGCGATGGTCGCTGCCGTGAAGTTGCGGTCCCGGAAGAGGTCGAGCGGGACGAGGGGTTCCCTCCGTGTGCGCGCCTGCTGCACGAGGAAGACACCCAGCAGCAGGATGCCCGCGACGATGAGTCCCCACACCGAGATGGGGCCCCAGATCGCACCCCACCGGTAGCGCTCCCCCTCCTGCAGCCCGAAGACGATGAGGAAGACGGAGAGCGCGCTGAGCATGACGCCGAGGACGTCGAAGCGATGCGGATGCGTCTCCAGACGGGGCACAAATATCCACGCGGCGACGAAGCCGATGATCCCCACGGGGATGTTCACAAAGAAGATCCACTCCCAGCCGAGCGCACCCACGAGCAGGCCCCCGACGAGCGGACCGACAAGGGTCGCGGTCCCCGCCGTCGCGCCCCACAGCCCCATGGCCGCACCGCGATTCTGCGGAGGAAAGATGCGCGTGATGACGGCCATCGTCTGCGGCGTCATGAACGCCGCTCCCAGTCCCTGCACCGCCCGCCCGGCGATGAGCAGGCCGAGGGAGGAGGAGAGCCCGCAGGCCAGCGAGGCGAGCGTGAACACCGCGAGTCCCGCGAGGTACAGCCGCTTCGGGCCGAAGCGGTCGCCCAGGCGCCCCGTGATGAGGAGGGGGACGGCGTAGGCAAGCAGGTAGGCGCTCGTGACCCAGACGACGTTGTCGAGATCGTTCGAGGCGGGATCGAGGGCGGCCTTGATCGCCGGATTCGCGACGGAGACGATCGTCGTATCCACAAGGATCATGAAGAAGCCAATGACGAGCGCCACCAGCGCGGGCCACGGCGCGCGCTGTGCGGTCTCGTTCACGCGGCAACGCTACACCGGAGGACGGTGCGAAGGGCGCAATAATGAACAGGTGACCGACGCACACGATATCCCCGGCTGGCGACACCTCTACTCCGGGAAGGTGCGTGACCTCTATGCCTCAGAGGATGCGGCGGACCCCCGACTGCTCGTCGTCGCCTCCGACCGGGTGAGCGCCTTCGACTTCGTCCTCTCCCCCGGTGTCCCCGGAAAGGGCGCCCTGCTGACCCGGCTGAGCCGCTGGTGGTTCGACCGTCTATCCGAGGGTCCGG
>JAATFJ010000062.1 GCA_015655255.1 Actinomycetales bacterium
CCGAGGTGGAGCTGTCTGCGACGGCCATGACAGGCCCCGGCGACATCTATGCCTACCTCACCGGATCCTTCGGCGACACCGATATCTACTTCGACTCCTCCGACGGCTTCGATAAGGCCTCCGGCTACCGGGACGACACGATGACGCTGCCGGCCGACGCGCACACGCATCTGTCCTGGGCCTTCACCGAGCCGGGCGTCTACACCCTCACCCTGCAGGCGAAGCTACAGGTGGACGACACCGCCAAACCCGTCTCGCTGGGCGAGGAGACCTTCACCTTCGCCGTCGGCGTGAACCCGTCGGAAGCAGGCATCGACGATGCCGTCGTCCTCGACGAGGGGCACGCCGACCTCGCCGCGAACCTCGACACGGGGGGACTGGAGGTCCGCTACGACCCCAGCGGCGGAGGGGAGAGCACGCAGAACGTCTACGAGGCCTCACAGGTCGTCATCGACGTCCCCGCGAAGTCCCTGGAGGAGATCCCCGCGGGGAGCCAGTACTCCTTCCTCGGGCACGCGGGGGACCAGGTGTACCAGCTCGCCCAGGCCGTGCTCGGCAAGCATGTGCACGGCGAGATCGACCCGCACCTGTGGCAGGACGTGCGCAACGGCATCGCCTATGTGCAGCTCATCCGCGACACGCTCATCGCCGCCGATCCCGAGGGGGCCAGCACCTACACGGCCCACGCGAACGCCTACCTCACCCTCCTCGAGGAGACGGACGACTACGTGCGCGACACCATCGCCCAGATCCCGGAGGAGAACCGCTACCTCGTCACCACCCACGACGCCTTCGGCTACCTCGCGAACGCCTACGACCTGCAGATCGCGGGCTTTGTCACCCCGAACCCCGCGACGGAGCCCTCGCTCTCCGACCGTCTCAAGCTCACGGAGACCATCCAGTCGCTCGAGGTCCCCGCGGTGTTCCTCGAACCCAACCTCGCGGCCCGCTCCTCGACCCTCACCGACGTCGCCACCGCGCAGGGCATCGAGGTCTGCACGATCTACGGGGACACCTTCTCCGACACCGTGACGACCTACGTGGACATGATGCGGTTCAACGCCAACTCGCTCCGCGACTGTCTCTCCCCCTGAGCCCTTACTCCAGCACGCAGAAGCACACGCACACGCACACGCACACGCACACACAGAGAAGAAGCCCATGATCATCACCACCAGCCGTCGCTCCGCCTTCGCGGGGGTGCTCCTCGCCCTCGCGCTCGTCGCCGTTCCCGGGGTCGCCGTGGCCGAGGAGGACGACTCCGACCTCGACCAGACGATCGAGAGCGGCCAGCCCGTCGTCACGGGGGAGCGCGAGCTCACCGCGGGACACGTCGACATGGGGCCGCGCTTCATCGACGGGGAGTGGACCTTCCTCATCCACGACGACGTCGCCAAGGCCGATGCGAACGCGCAGAGCGTGTGGCGCTACCCCGACGAGACCGTCTTCCACATCCTCGACGAGGGCCAGCTCACGGCTCCGGACGACTCCGCGTATAGCTTCCTCGGCGCCGAGGCGGGGTCGACGGTGTGGGTGTCTCCGCAGACCCAGAACCCGGACGTCGTATGGGTCGGCTGGAACACCCAGGACCCCGACGTCATGGCGCAGATCGACCGCGGCATCACCCTGAGCCTCACGGGCGTGCAGGGCCCGGGCAAGATGACGGTGTTCCTCCAGTCGGGGAGCTTCGGCGAGCCGCAGGTGCTGTGGGACTCGAGCATCGCGGACGCGCAGCCGCTGTGGGTGGACGTCAACACGCACACGCACGCGAACTGGGCGTTCACCGAGCCCGGCGTGTACCTCGTGCAGATGGAGGCCTCCGCCACCCTCATCGACGGGACGACGGTGAGCGACACCCAGGTGATCCGCTTCGCCGTGGGATCGAGCACGGCCGCCGCGGACGCCTTCGCCGCGACCTGGGCGGGGGAGGACGGAACCGACGATGCCGAGGAAGCGACGGAAGCTCCGGCCACCGACGCGGAGGACGCCGACGATACCGCGACGGCGGGCGGAGAAGACGAGACCACAGACGCGGGCGGCGATCCGCTCGTCCCCCTCCTCATCGGGGCGATCGTCGTCGTCGCGCTGGGGCTCGTCGCCGGGTTCACGATCGCCATCGTGCGGAGCATCCGGGCGAAGAAGCGCGTCCTCGCGGCGCGCGCGGCGGGGCAGTCGGCGGGTGCGGGCGCATCGGGCGATGATTCCGCGACTGGCACCGCGGCGGAAGAGCCGCGCGTATGAGTGCAACGCATGCCCTCGACGCCCGCGGTGTTGCCGTCGACCTGGGAGGACGACGCGTGCTCGACGGCGTCGACCTCGCGGTCGACCGCGGGGAACTCGTCGGGCTCATCGGGCCCAACGGTGCGGGGAAGACGACGCTCATGCGGTCCATCCTCGGCTTGCAGCGCGTCGCCGCGGGGAGCATCCGCGTGGACGGAAACGCCACCCGTGCCGGACGCGTCGAGATCGGTTATGTGCCCCAGCGACACGATTTCGCCTGGGACTTCCCCCTCTCCGTCTCCGGGGTCGTCGCGACCGGACTCACCGGGAGACTCGGTCTGTTCCGTCGGCCGGGGGAGGCCGAGTGGGAGGCCGTCGCCGACGCGCTCGAACGCGTGCGGATGACCTCTCTCGCCGACCGCCCCGTCGGGCAACTCTCCGGGGGACAGCGACAGCGCGTGCTCGTCGCGCGCGCCCTCGTGCTCCGTCCGGCCGTCCTTCTCCTCGACGAGCCGTACACGGGACTCGACATGCCCACCCAGGAGCTCCTCGGCGCACTGTTCTCTGAACTCGCGCGGGAGGGGAGGGCCGTGCTCATGACGACCCACGACCTCCTCGGCGCGATCGACGGCTCCGACCGCATCGCACTGCTCAACCGCCGCATCGTCGCGAGTGGTGCGCCCGCGGAGCTCCTCCGCGATGAGACCGCGTGGACCTCGACCTTCGGGGTCGGGCAGGACTCCGCGCTGCTGCGCATGCTGAGGGCCGCCGCATGAGCCCCATCGACTTCTTCATCGACCTCTTCAACCCCGACCTCGCCTTCCTCCCCAAGGCGCTCGCCGTCGCCGTCATGTCGTCCATCGTGTGCGGCATCGTGGGCTGCTACGTCGTGCTGCGCGGCATGGCCTTCATCGGCGACGCCGTCGCGCACGCCGTTTTCCCCGGCCTCGCCGTCGCCTTCGTCGTCTCCGGGAACCTCGTCCTCGGCGGCACGATCGCTGGGGTCCTCACTGCGGTCCTCGTCGCCGTGTTCAGCCAGAACCGCCGGCTCAAGGAGGACTCGATCATCGGGATCCTCTTCGTCGCCGCCTTCGCGCTCGGCGTCGTCATCATCTCCCAGGCGCCGGGGTACGCGGGCTCGCTGCAGCAGTTCCTTTTCGGGTCCATCACAGGTATTCCGGATAGCGATTTGTACGTCGTGGGTGTGACGGGTGTGGTCGTGCTCCTCGTCGTCCTCGTCCTCAACAGGCAGTTCGTCACCGTGAGTCTCGACCGCGAGTCGGCGCGGGCGATGGGTGTTCCCGTGTTCTGGATCGACCTCATCCTCTACGTCCTCGTGACGCTCGCCGTCGTCATCAGCGTGCAGACGATCGGAAACGTGCTGGTGCTCGCGCTGCTCGTCACACCCGCCGCCACGGCACGGCTGCTCACCGACCGGCTCGGCGTGATGATGGCGCTCGCGCCGGTCGTCGGGGGGCTCTCCGCGCTCGGGGGGCTCTACGTCTCCTGGTCGTGGGACTTCCCGACCGGAGGGACGATCGTGCTCGTCCTCACCGCCGTGTTCTTGCTCTGCTGGCTGTTCTCACCGCGGCAGGGCATGTTCGCACGGCTGCTCGGGCACCGGCGTGCAGCGTCGTCGTCGGATTCTTCTGTTTCTTCGTCCGGCGGTCGTTCCGTCGATTCTTCGGCCGATTCTTCCGCCGTTTCTTCCGCCGGCAGCCCTTCTTCCGCCGACTCTTCCGCTCTGGAGGCCACCTCATGACCGATTCTCCGCAGACACCCTCCTCCGAAGACGACTTCGACGAGCTCCTCGCCGGTGGGGCGATGGACGGTGGTGCCGGTGCCGGTGCCGGTGCCGGTGCCGGTGCGGGTGCGGGTGTGGGAGCGCGCCAGTGCGGCCCGTGCGTGCGCCTCCGCATCCTGGGCCGTCCGGCCGAGACCGACACCCACTTCGACCGCGATGCCCAGCTCGCTGCGGGCCCGGTCGGAGAACGGCGGCACCCGGAAGCCGTCGGTCGCCCCCGCCAGCGACCCGCGGGTCGCGGTGAC
>JAATFJ010000167.1 GCA_015655255.1 Actinomycetales bacterium
ACATGAGCGAACCCGCCGCTTCCGCCTCCACGAAGACGGCGTTGTTCGCGCCGTGGACGGAGGCGAGTGGATGGCCCGTCGAGACGAGTGCGGGGTAGACGCGCACGGAGATAGATTCGGCACCATCGACATCGAGGCGCTCGCACACGGCGAGGAGCTTGATGACGAGGCCCGCGGCGCGCGCCTCCTCGATCATCGCGGGGGTGACCTCGGTGATGCCCTCGCGGTGCACGGCGTCGAGAGGCACGGTGGTGTGGAAGGCGAGGCTCGCGAGGATCGCCGCCTTCTGCGCGGCGTCGTACCCTTCGACATCCGCCGTGGGATCGGCCTCAGCGTAGCCAAGCTTCTGCGCGTCGGCGAGGACGTCGGCGAATTCCGCGCCCTCCGTCTCCATCCGGTCGAGGATGTAGTTCGTCGTCCCGTTGACGATGCCCATAATGCGCACGACCCGGTCGCCCGCGAGCGAGTCGCGCAGCGGACGGATGATGGGGATCGCCCCCGCGGCGGCGGCCTCGTAGTAGACGGAGGCGCCCACACGATCCGCGGCCTCGAACAGCTCGGGGCCGTGGGTGGCCAGCAGCGCCTTGTTCGCCGTGACGATGTCCGCGCCGGAGTTCAGCGCGAGCAGCAGGTCACTGCGCGCGGGCTCAATGCCGCCCATGAGCTCGATGACGATGTCCGCGCCGACGATGAGGCTCTCCGCGTCGGTCGTGAACAGCTCGTGCGGCAGTTCCACATCGCGCGGCGCATCGACGTTGCGCACCGCGATCCCGGCGAGTTCCAGGCTCGCCCCCGCCCGGTCGGCGAGTTCGTCGCTGTGGCGCAGCAGGAGGGCTGCGACCTGAGAGCCCACGGCTCCGGCGCCCAGCAGCGCCACCCGAAGTCGTCGGTACTCGTTGTTCATCGTGCTCCTTCTGGGGTGTGTCCATCGCCGCCGCGCTGTGCGTCCCCGGGGGCGACGACGCCGGCATCGCGCGCGAGGAGGTCCTCGATCGTCTCGCGGTGGAGGACGGGCGTGCTCGTCCGCTCGGAGACCGCGATGACGGCGGGCCGGGGGACGTGGTTGTAGTTGCTCGCAAGTGAGGTGCAGTACGCGCCCGTGACGGGGACGGCGAGCAGGTCTCCGGGTGCGAGGTCCCCGGGAAGGTACTCGTGATCGACGACGATGTCGCCGGATTCGCAGTGCTTCCCCACGACCCGGACGAGCACGGGCTCGCCCTCCCCCGTGCGCGAGGCGAGGCGCGCCGAGTACTGCGCTCCGTAGAGCGCCATCCGTGCGTTGTCGCTCATGCCCCCGTCGACGCTCACATAGCGCCGGACGGCCCCTCCCTCGAGATGGACATCCTTCGTCGTACCGATCTCGTAGAGCGTGACGCCGGCCGTGCCGACGATCGCGCGTCCGGGCTCGAAGGCGAGGAAAGGAACGGGAATGCCGAGGGCGGCGCAGCCCTGCGCCACGGCATCGACGATACCCGCGGCGAGTTCGGCGATGGGCGTGGGATCGTCGACGCTCGTGTACGCGATCCCGAAGCCGCCGCCAAGATTGAGCAACGGGACGTCACCCCCGTCGAGAAGACGGGCGTGCAGTTCCAGCACGCGATTGGCCGACTCCCGGAACCCGGCGACGCCGAAAATCTGCGAACCGATATGGCAGTGCAGCCCGAGGAAGACGAGCCCGGGGATCTCGCGGATGCGGGCGACGGCCACCTCCGCCTCGGCGAGGGGCAGGCCGAACTTCTGGTCCTCGTGCGCCGTGGCGAGGAAGGCATGCGTCTCGGCGTGCACGCCGCTGTTGACGCGCACGAGCACATGCTGCTCGGCATCCGTGCGCTGGACGATCGCGGCGAGGCGCTCGATCTCGATCGCGCTGTCGACGATGATCGTGCCGACGCCCACAGAGACGGCGCGCTCGAGTTCGGAGACGGACTTGTTGTTGCCGTGGAATCCGATGAGAGAGGGATCGACGCCCGCGGCGAGCGCGGTCTCCAACTCGCCGCGCGTGCACACGTCCACGCGCAGCCCCTCCTCTGTCACCCACCGGGCGATCGTCGTGGAGAGGAAGGCCTTGCCCGCGTAGTAGACGCGAACGGAGGTGCCGTGCGCACGGGCCGCATCCTCGAAGGCGGAGCGGAAGGCGCGGGCACGGGCACGCACCTCGGTCTCGTCGAGGACGACGAGGGGGGTGCCGTAGGCGCGGGCGAGTTCCGTGGCGGGCAACCCTCCGAGGACGAGGGCGCCGTCTGCGGTACGGGAGGCGGAGGAGGGCCAGAGTCCGTCGATGAGGGCGTTCGCGTCCTCCGGTACGACGAGCCAGTCCGGGGCGGGCGAATCGGCAGCGGAAAGCACAGAACACCAATCATGATCGGGAGGGGGCGCCGGATGCGCTGCCCCGATTCTAGGGTACGGATGCCTTCACCCACGGCGACCCCTTCGCGGTCCCCACGGCCCGGGTTAGGGTGAGGGAGATGAATGATGAGCCCGCCACGTCGCGCCCCGGCCTCCTCGCACGCGCGACGGCTCCGGTGATCCGTTTCGTGCTCACGCTGCGGCTCGCCCGTGCGGCTCTGCTGTACTCGGAACGGCGCGCACCGATGCTCGCCGACAGCATCACCTACCGTGCCCTGTTCAGCATCTTCGCCGCCGTGCTCCTGGGGCTCTCGGCGGCGACGCTCTGGCTATCCGGGAACACGACGGCGTGGAATGCGCTCATCGCGGCGATCGACGCCTCGGTGCCCGGCCTCGTCGATCTCATCGACTTCGACGCGCTGAAGGCCCCCGCTCCCCTCACGATCGCGTGGACGCTGTCCCTCATCGCACTCATCGGCGCGGCCCTCAGCGCCGTCGCCTCTCTGCGCACCGCCGTGCGCCTCATCGCGGGCACTGCCTCGGACGACGTCTTCTGGCTCTGGGTCTACGCACGCAATATCGCCGTCGCCGTAGGCATCTCCTGTTCCTTTCTCGTCTCCGCCTTCCTCACCTTCTTCGGGCGTCTGGGGGTGCAGTGGGTCGCCGATGCCCTCGGTCTCACCGCGGATGCGACGGCGTTGGTCGTGCGCCTCGTCTCGCTGCTCGTCATCCTCCTCCTCAACACCCTGCTCGTGGCCGCGGTGATCCGCCTCTTCTCCGGGCTGCATCCGCGAGCGCGCTCGTTGGGCGAAGGAGCGCTGCTCGGTGGCCTCGGGCTCCTCGTGCTGCAGGAGCTCTCCGGCTATCTCGTGGGCGGGGCGACCTCGAATCCGCTCCTCGCCGTCTTCGGTTCCCTCCTCGCGCTGCTCATCTGGGTGAACCTCTCTGCGCAGATGATCCTGTTCGCGAGCGCCTACGTCGCCACGGCGGTCGAGGAGGAGCATGACAGAGTGGGTGCACGCTTCGGCGCGCAGACCTTCACGCAGCGCAAGGTGCGACGGGCGGAGGCGGACGTCGCGGCCGCGACGCATGTGCTCGACGCCGCGCGCGCGGCGGAGGAGAACGAACGCCGTCCGAAGCGCTGAGCCCCGGTGCGGCTCAGCAGGTGCCGATGCGTTGCAGGGCGGGGTCGGAGGCGATCGCCCCGTTCACACGAAACGCGACGACGACGTCGTTCTCGCGCACCGTGAGATCGGTGAGCGCGATGCCCGCGGGCAGACGAGCGGCGAGGCATACGCGGTGTGCGGCGGCGAGGTCGATGCCGAGACCGCCGAGACGGGAGGAGAGCTCCTCCGCGGTGAGGACGATGCCGCCCAGGGTGAGGGACGTCGGCGTGAGGAGAAGGTCCCCGTCATCGATCGTGGGCGTCACGGTCACCGTCACGGGGAGGGAGAAGCCGAGCACGTCGACGGTGCCGCTGAAGCTCGCATCCGGCGCGGCGAGGGAGACGGTGTCCAGCGGCACAGATGCGGCCGCGAGCAGCGGCGTGAACTGATCGGGCGCAAGGGTGAGCGTTCCCGTGGCCGCGCCGAGGTCACCGCCGTGCAGGGGCACGCCCGTGAGCGTCACGTCGGCGGCTCCGTCGAGCGTGCCGAGGGCGACATCGTCGGTGGCGATGCGCAGTTCGTCGAGGCGACCGGCGAGGAGCTGCGGCAGGAGGAGGCCGGCGGCATCAACGTCGAGCTGTTGGTCTGCGGGGAGATCGAGCTTCTCGATGACGACGTCGCGCACGATGCCG
>JAATFJ010000052.1 GCA_015655255.1 Actinomycetales bacterium
GCGCGTGCGAACCCGCGTGCCCCGTCGAGGCGATCTACTACGAGGACGATCTCCCCGACGAGTGGCAGGACTATTACCGCGCCAACGTCGAGTTCTTCGAGGAGATCGGTTCCCCTGGCGGCGCCGCGAAGGTCGGCGTCATCGCGCACGATCATCCCCTCATCGCCGCGCTGCCGCCCCAAGGAGAACAATGAGTGTTCTGGATCTCGCCGGATTTCCCTGGGATGCCGTCGTCCCCTTCCGCGAGAAGGCCGCCGCGCATCCGCAAGGGCTCGTCGACCTCTCCATCGGTTCCCCCGTCGATCCGACCCCCGAGGTGGTGCGCCGCGCGCTCGCCGAGGCCACGGATGCGCACTCCTACCCGCAGACGATGGGTACCGCGCCGCTCCGCGAGGCGATCGTCGCCTGGTACGCGCGGCGCCGGGGCGTGTCGGGGCTGAGTCTCGACGGTGTGATCCCCACGATCGGCTCGAAGGAACTCGTCGCCCTGCTGCCCCTGCTCCTCGGGCTGGGGGAGGGCGACACCGTCGTCTTCCCGCGGATCGCGTACCCCACATATGAGGTCGGCGCCCGCATCGCGGGGGCCATGCCGCTCGCCGCGGACGATCCCGCTGACTGGCCCGTGGGGGCGAAACTCATCTGGATCAACACTCCCGGCAATCCCGACGGGCGCACCTGGACGATCCCTGAGCTCGCTGAGGCCTCTGCCCGCGCCCGGGAGCTCGGCGCGGTACTCGCGAGCGATGAGTGCTACGCCGAACTGGGCTGGGACGGCCCATGGGCGACAGAGCGCGTGCCCTCCGTGCTCGATCCGCGGGTGACCGAAGGTGACCTCACTGGCCTGCTCAGCGTCTACTCTCTGAGCAAGCAGTCCAACCTCGCGGGATACCGTGCCGCCTTCCTCGCGGGCGATGAGGGTGTCGTCTCGGCCATCCTCGCCGCGCGCAAGCAGATCGGTCTCATGCCCCCGCTGCCCGTGCAGCAGGCGATGATCGCCGCCCTGGGCGACGATGCGCACGTCGCCGACCAGAAGGAGCTCTATCGCGTGCGCCGTTAGGTGCTGCTCCCCGCCGTGCAGGAGGCGGGCTTCCGCGTCGACGGCTCCGAGGCGGGGCTGTACCTGTGGGCCACGGAGGGGAAGGACTGCTGGGAGTCGATGGAGGGGCTCGCCGAGCTGGGTATCCTCGCCGGTCCCGGCGTCTTCTACGGCAGCCATTCGCCCCATCATGTGCGCCTCTCGCTCACGGCCCCGCTCACAGCGGTCACGGCGGCCGCGGAACGCTTGCGCGCCCGCGTTCTGTAGACCGTCACAGGTCAATCGCCTCTTCTCTTGGCGATTGTGACAGTAGGTCTCGGTGCCGACTAGGCTGTAGGGACGCTCGAATCGAGATCCGATTCGCGCGGAAGGCAGCAGCACACCGTTCCTCCGGATACCGTGCCATGGGGACGACAGACGTACAAGGAGGTCCGCGTGAGCGCAGTGGGAGATCAGCAGCCGAAAGCGACTCTGACGATCGGTGACACGACGGCAGAGTTCCCCGTTCTGAGCGGTACGAACGGCGCTAACGCCATCGACTTCTCCACCCTCACTCGGCAAAGCGGTCATACCGCCCTCGACTACGGCTTCGTTAACACGGCGTCGACGAAATCCGCCATCACCTATATCGACGGCGATAAAGGCATCCTGCGCTATCGCGGCTATCCCATCGAGCAGATCGCCGCACACAGCTCCTATCTCGAGGTGGCCTGGCTGCTCCTCTACGGCGAGCTCCCCACGCCCGCGGAACTCGCCGACTTCGACGAGCGCATCCGTCGGCACACGCTCCTCCATGAGGACCTCAAGCACTTCTTCTCGGCGCTGCCGCATACGGCACACCCCATGTCCGTGCTCTCCTCCGCCGTCTCCGCTCTCTCCACCTATTACGAGGGGCAGACCGACCCGCATAATCCGGAGCACGTCGAGCTCAACACGGTGCGCATGCTCGCCAAGCTCCCCGTCATCGCCGCCTACGCGCATAAGAAGAGCGTCGGCCAGGCTTTCCTTTACCCGGACAACTCCCTGGGCTTCGTGGAGAACTTCCTTAAGCTCAACTTCGGCGTGTTCGCGGAGCCGTACGAGATGAACCCCGTCGTCGTGCGTGCGCTGGAGAGGCTTCTCATCCTGCATGAGGACCACGAGCAGAACGCCTCGACCTCCACGGTGCGCCTGGTCGGGTCCACAGGGGCGAATCAGTTCTCCTCCATCTCCGCGGGCATCAGTGCGCTCTACGGTCCGCTGCACGGCGGCGCGAACGAGGCCGTCCTCGACATGCTCGCGCGCATCCGCGACTCGGGGGAGAGCGTCCCGCGCTTCGTTGAGCGTGTGAAGAACAAGGAGGACGGTGTCAAGCTCATGGGCTTCGGGCACCGCGTCTACAAGAACTACGACCCGCGCGCGAAGCTCGTCAAGGAGTCGGCGGAGGAGGTGCTCGCGGAACTCGGCGTGCACGATCCGCTCCTGGGCCTCGCGCAGGAGCTCGAGGAGATCGCCCTCGCGGACGACTACTTCAAGGAGCGCCGGCTCTACCCCAACGTCGACTTCTACACGGGTGTCATCTACAAGGCGATGGGGTTCCCCACGCGCATGTTCACGGTGCTCTTCGCGATCGGTCGGCTGCCCGGCTGGCTCGCGCACTGGCGGGAGATGCAGCAGGACCCACAGACGAAGATCGGGCGCCCCCAGCAGCTCTACACGGGCTCGCCGGAGCGCAACTACCCTACGGCCTGAGCACCGGATACGCCGAAGCCGCCGCGACCCACGGTCGCGGCGGCTTCGGCGTGAAAGAGGAGGGTGCGCTCAGCGGCCCTGGTATCCGCGGCCTCCCTGGCCACCGGAGCGTGCGCCGCCCTGCGGGCGCGCTCCCTGGCGTGGGCCACCGGCTCCCTGACCGTTGTTCTGTCCTTGACCGCCGCCGTGCCCGCGTCGCCGACGGCGCCTGGCGGGGGAGGCCGAGCCCGAGGGGTCCTTCGGGCCCGCGGTGGCTCCGCCCGCGGGGCGGGGCTTCTTCTGCTGCGGGCGCTGCGCCGGCGCCTCGGGGGCCGGGCGCACATGAGGGGCACGGGCGCCGACGAGGTCGTTCACGGCCTCCGCCGTCGCCGGTTCGGGGGAGACGGCGATCTTCGCCTTGCGGAGCAGATCCTGCACATCGCGGCGCTGCTCGGGCAGCACGACCGTGACGACGGTTCCCGCCGCGCCTGCCCGTGCGGTCCGCCCGGAGCGGTGCAGATACGCCTTGTGCTCCATGGGCGGGTCGACGTGCACGACGAGGTCGACGTCGTCCACGTGCACGCCGCGAGCGGCGACATCCGTGGCGACGAGCACGCGCACGCCGCCCTCGGCGGGATCGGAGGAGAAGGCGCTGAGATTGCGCTCCCGCGCGTTCTGGGAGAGGTTCCCGTGCAGGTCGACGGCTGGAATGCCCGCGGCGGTGAGCTGCTTGGCGAGCTTCTTCGCCTGATGCTTCGTGCGCGTGAAGAGGATGCGCCGCCCGAGGCCGGAGGCGAGGTCCTGAACCAGGTCCTTCTTGGCCTCTGCGGAATCGACGAGCAGGACCCGGTGGGTCATCTCCCCCGCGGGGACGCTGCTCTCATCGACCTCGTGATGGACGGGATCGTGCAGGAACCGCCGTGCGAGCGCGTCGATGCCGCGGTCCAGCGTCGCGCTGAACAGGAGACGCTGGCCGCTCTGCGGCGTCGCGGAGAGGATGCGGGTGACGCCGGGCAGGAAGCCGAGGTCGGCCATATGGTCGGCCTCGTCGAGCACCGTCACCTCGATGGCGGCGAGATCGATGATCTTCTGCTTCATGAGGTCTTCCAAGCGACCGGGGCAGGCGATGACGATGTCGGCGCCGGCGCGGAGTGCCTGCTCCTGGGGGCGCTGGCTCACGCCTCC
>JAATFJ010000215.1 GCA_015655255.1 Actinomycetales bacterium
CAAGCGTGAGGAAGGCGCCGATGTTCTGCTGAATGTCGGCCTCCGTTCGGGTGCCCGAGCGCGTGCCGAAGATCTGAGCGAGGGGCAAGAGGGTCGACATGCTCTCCAACCTACAGCGCAGGTTGTGTACGCATCTGTTACGCGTATCGGTGATGGATCGAGGCGCGACTGCACCGCTGAGTCTCGCGGCTGCAATCATGAAAGACGTCAGTCAGTAGTCAGTGATAGTCACACCCACTCGCCAGCCATGCAATGCGGCGGCCCTAAGCGGGCTGTCTCAGTCCATGTTCTATTCTTCGCCTGTTGCGATGACTGTCGTAAATGCTGTGTGACTGTGACGACGATGGCGGCCGTCGCCTTCGCCGGCCTGCTCGTCGTCATCATGAGATCGGACGAGGTGAGGGGCATCCTCACCGACCTCGTCCGCCGCGCGCTCACGGTGTCCTGATGCGACGACGGCGTGACGGGCATCGGCTGCGCGACGTCCGCTGTGCGCGTGCGCGTGCGCGTGCGCGTGCGCAGGCCGGCGCCGCGGCGGATGCGCGAGACCGCGGCTCCGTTGCCGCAGAGCTCGCCGTCGCCCTGCCCGCCGTCGTGCTCACCCTCCTGCTCGGTGCGGGAGCGGTGGGCGCGACGGCGCAGCAGGTGCTGCTCCAGGACGCGGCCTCTGACGCGGCGCGACTGCTCGGCAGGGGAGAATCCCTCTCCGCGGCGGAATCGATCATCGCCTCCGCCGTGGCCGGTGCCCGCATGGGAGAGCGGAGAGAGGGTGACCTCGTCTGCGTCGCCGCTTCCGTGGAGGCCTCCGTGGGCGCCGTCCTCCGGATCCCCCTCACCGCCACGAGTTGCGCGCTCGCCGGAGGACTCTGATGGCCGGCACGGCGCTCGCTGCCGGTGTCCTCGCGGTCACGGCCTCGCTCGTGGTGGGCGTTGCGGCCGTCGGTGCCGCGGCTGTCACCGCGCAGCGCGCCGCCGGTGCCGCGGATGCCGCTGCGCTCGCCGCAGCGGATGTGGCATCCGGTGCGATCGAGAGCGCGGAGGAACCGTGCGACGTCGCGGCGCGCGTGGCGGCGACCGTCGGGGGCGTCGTGGAGCTGTGCCGCCTGGACGGTCTCTTCTCCACCGTGCGCGTCTCCATCCCCTATGCGGGGCTCGGCGCCGGAGCCATCGCCCGGGCGGGTCCCGTGAAAAATCCCTGACGTGCCCACCGGTTTCGTTTGGTATCCCATCGTTTTGTTCCGCACCACAGGCTGAGGTATCCTCCCACAGACATCACGATCCAGGATCGTTCCCCGCAACGGATCTCCCCAGAACCGCTCGCGCCCGCAGCCCCCTTGCCCCCAACTAGCCAGGCTTTCGCATGCGTATTTTCCGCCCCCTGGCGCTCCTTTTGAGCGCCGTCATCGCTGTTGTAGGACTCACTTCGCTGTCGGCGCCGACCGCCGCGCAGGCGGACACGGGAACGGGCACCCTGCTCGTTACGGAGTCCTTCTCCGGTACCTCCGTCGAGGACAGCGAATGGAGCGCGCTCGGTGACGCCTGCCTCACCCAAGCGACGGGGGCCGCGCCCGCGGGCGCCTCCAACCTCGCCGGGTGCACCCGGCGCACCAATGCGCCGGCCTCCAGCGTGAACCCCGGTTTCCTCCAGCTGACTGACTCCGCGGCGTACCGCTCCGGCGGTGTCGTCTACAACAAGCCGATCCCCGGCAACGGCGGTGTCGCCGTCGAGTTCGACCAGTGGCAGTACGGCGGAACGGGCGCCGACGGCATCGGCTTCTTCCTCACCGACGGCTCCACCTCGCTCACCGCGACGGGCGGTGCGGGAGGCTCGCTGGGATACGCCCCCAAGAATGGGGTGGACGGCGTCAACGGCGGCTACCTCGGCGTCGGACTCGACCCCTGGGGCAACTACGCCGATGCCGAGGGCAACAAGGACGTCGGCTGCACGACGAAGACTCCCGGGCGGACAGGCAACATCGTCGGCCTGCGCGGTCCCGGCCAGGGGCTGAACGGCTATTGCTGGCTCACGGGAACGGTCGTCAAGGCGGGGCAGAGTAACCTTCCGGGGAACCTCCGGGGGACCTCGTCCGACGCGCTCCAGGGCCGTCACGTGAAGATCACGATTTCCGGTGACGCGCGTCCCGCCGTCACCGTGCAGATCGACTTCCACGACGGCGTCGGCCTGCGGACGGTCAGCCAGTACACGATGGCGCAGGCGGCGCCCGCGACGTACAAGATGGGCTTCCTCGGCTCGACGGGGTCTTCGACGGACACGCACCTCATCCAGAACGTGTCGATCAGCTCCCTCACCCCGCTGGGGCGGCTCAACATCGTCAAGCAGATCGACAACCGGACGTCGCAGCCGTCGTCGTACAAGGAAGGGGACACGATCCCCTACACCTTCCTGGTGTCCAACACCTCCTCCCTCGCGCCGCTCACCGACGTCGCCGTGCACGATAACCAGGCATCGAACATCGTCTGTCCGCGCACGAGCCTGGGCGTTCAGGGAACCTCGACCGCCTCAATGGTGTGTGCCGGTTCCCATAAGGTCACGGCGGCGGAAGCAGTCGCGGGAACAACCTTCGTCAACACCGCATACGCGACGGGCGACGACTCCGGCAACCTCATCACGAGTGCCAACTCGACCGTGAGCGCGGCCATCACGACCCCGGCACCGGCGCTCAAGATCACCAAGCGGGCGATCCTCGCCGACACCGTCCTCGCGAACAGCTACGCGGACCCCGGCGAATCCATCACCTACCAGTTCGACGTGACCAACACAGGAAACGTCACCGTACAGAACGTCGCCGTCACCGACCCCCTCGTCGGCGACACGATCTCGCCCGCCTCGCAGACCCTCGCACCCGGGGAGAAGAAGACCTTCACGAGCACCTACACGCGCACCGTCGCGCAGGCGGACGTGGATGCGGGCACGGCGCTCACCAACACCGCACAGGCGAGCGGGACGACTCTCAACAGCACCGCCGTCACCTCCCCGGCGTATACGGCCACTGTCGCGGTCACACCGGCATCGCCGAAGCTCGTCATCACCAAGAATGCCATCCTGAACGACGAAATCCTCGACAACGACGCCGCCGACGCGGGCGAGACCGTCAGCTACTCCTTCGAGGTGCGGAACACGGGCAACGTCACCCTCACGAACGTGACCGTCACCGATGCGAAGGTCGCGGGCCTCCACCCGACATCCGTGGCGACCCTCGTCCCCGGCGGCACGGCGAGCTTCACCGCCGAGCCGTACACCGTGACCCAGGCCGACATCGATGCGGGCGGCTCCCTGTCCAACAGCGCGACCGCGACG
>JAATFJ010000346.1 GCA_015655255.1 Actinomycetales bacterium
CGCGCGGACGGCGTCGCCGTCGAGTCCGCGACGGAGGATGTTGTAGGAGAGCTTCTCGTTGTCCCCGCCGATGCCCGCATGCAGACGGTCGTACTCCTCGACGGCGGGCGCCTCGATCTCGTCGAAGCCGTGCGCCCGGTACCGGTGGCGGATGAGGGTGAGGATGCGCTCGCGGCGCGTCTTGTCTGCGGGAAGGATGTCGCGCATGCCGCGCGGCGGATTGACGGTGACCACGGTCCTATCTTTCCAGGTCGCGGCGCCGGGTCACTCCCCGGCGTGCGGAGAGTCCTCCGGGGCGCGCGCCCCGCCCTCCGCGACCCGCACCTCGTCCTCCAGGAGCCGCAACCGCTCGCGCAGGGCGCGCTCGGCATCCCAGCCGTGGGCGCGGGCCGTGCCGACGAGGGCGAGCAGCGCCTCCCCCAGCTCCGCCTCGGAGGCGGGCACGGCATCCGGGGCCACGACGACAGAGACGGAGGAGGCCCTCCCCAGGACCTTCTGCGCGAGGGCGAGCGCGGGCATCGAATGCGGGATACCGTCGAGCACGCTCGTCCGCTCGCGCTTCTCGGCCGCCTTCGCGGAGTTCCAGTGCACGAGCACTTCCTCGGGGGTCGTAGCGACGGCGTCACCGAAGACATGCGGGTGCCGCCGCACCATCTTCTCCGTGAGCCCCGCCGCGACGTCGTCGATGTCGAAGGGGTCGTCAGGATCCTCCGAGGCGATCGCGGCGTGGAAGAGCACCTGCCAGAGGAGATCGCCAAGTTCTTCGCGCAGCTCGGCCCTGGTGCCCTGCTCCACGGCGTCGATGACCTCGTGCGACTCCTCGATGAGGTAGGGGACGAGGTCGCGATGGGTGATCCGCTGCGACCAGACGCAGCGTTCCCGCACGGCTCGCATCGTCTCCGCCGCCGCCCTCAGCGCGTCGTCGTTCTCAGGCATCCTGTGCCCCCGTCCTCTGCATCTCCCTGCGACGGTACCCGCGTGCGCGCGTCGTCACGAGCACCGCGGAGAGGAGGAGGGAGACGAGCGAGCCCGTCAGCACGGCGAGCACAGCCTCGTCGCGGATCTCCGGCTGTGCCGCGAAGGCAAGATTCGCGAGAAGGAGGGAGACGGTGAATCCGATGCCTCCCAGCGCTCCCGCGGCGACGAGGTCGCCGAAGGCGAGCACGGGCGCCCCACCACGACGGGAGAGACGCAGGGCGAGCCCGCCGAAGAGCGTGATCCCCACGATCTTCCCCACGGGCAGCGCGAGAGCGATGCCAAAGAACGCAGGCGACAGCTCGGCCGGTGCCAAGGCGGGAATGACGACGAAGGCCGCGACGAGGGCGAACAGCGGCAGCACGAGTCCGTTGACCCAGGGTTCCAGCACAGCGCGCGACCGGACAGCGGGAACAGGAGCGAGGGCGAGGCCGAGGAGCACCCCGGCGATCGTCGCGTGCACGCCGGAGAGCGCCACGCACCCCCACGTGAGAACGCCGACGACGAGCAGTGCGACGACGAGGATCACGGATCCGCGCCGCGCAAGGAGGCGACCGAGCATCCAGAACGCCGCTACTCCGCAGAGTCCGAGCAGGAGCATCGGCACCCGCAGATCGTGCGCGAAGAGCACGGCGATGAAGACGATGCCGATGATGTCGTCGAGGATCGCGAGGGCGAGGAGGAAAGCGCGGACGGCGGAGGGCAGCCCGCGCCCGAACACGGCAAGCACACCGAGGGCGAAGGCGATATCGGTGGCCGTGGGGATCGACCATCCGCCCGCTGTCTCCCCCCGACCCGCGATGAGGAGGTAGAGGAGGATCGGGACGAGCACGCCGCCGGCCGCGGCGATGGCGGGCGGGACGGCCTTGCCGAGCGAGTTGAGTTCGCCGTGCGTGAGCTCGTGGCGGAGCTCGATCGCCGCGGTGAAGAAGAAGACAGCGAGCAGCCCCTCGGATATCCCCTCTCCGAGCGACAGTTCCAGCCCGCCGAGCGCCAGCGGCGTGTCGAGGAGCGCGGCGACCCCGTCATGTGCCGGGGAGTTCGCGAGGAGCAGGCCGAGGCCTGCCGCGAGGAGCAGGAGGATCGCGGGGAACTGCGCCGAACGGAGCAGGGAGGAGGGGCGCATCGCCTCCCATGCTATTGCGCAGGAGCCAGGGACTCCGTCGTTTGCCCCGAAATGCCGCCTCCCGAGCCCAGAAGGCGACGCATCGCGGCAAACGACGCACGCACGGGAGGCACGACGGCATGCCGTAACCTCCTCGTCTTCTGGGAGGGATAATCTCGTACGGTGACTCCAGAGCCCACCCCCACCGAGGCCATTCGCGTCATCGGCCGTTTTGAAGCAGGACGCAGCATCCCCGAGGCCATGCGCGCGGATGTGCGCATGTTGGGCGCCCTGCTCGGCCGAGTCCTCAAGGAGTCGGGGAGCCCGGGACTCTACGAGGACGTCGAGCGGCTCCGGCTCGCGACGATCGAGGCTTACGACGAGGAGACGACGGAGGCGTTCGACCGTGCAACGGCCATCGCCGACTCCCTCACCCTGAGCCGCGCCGACGAGGTCGCGCGCGCCTTCACGTGCTACTTCCACCTCGTCAACCTCGCCGAGGAGCACCAGCGGGTGCGCATCCTCCAGGAACGTGAGGGCACGCCGGGTCGCGAGGGCGCTGCCGACACGGTCGCCACGGCCTTCGCTCGGCTGCGTGAGGAAGTGGGCGAAGAGGAGGCCGCGAAGCGCCTCGCGGGGCTCCGCTTCCACCCCGTCTTCACGGCGCACCCCACGGAGGCGCGTCGGCGCGCGATCTCGGGGAGCATCCGCCGCCTGTCCGAGCTGCTGGGGCTGCACGACGCCGCCTCCGAGGGCGGCGCGGAGCAGCGTCGTGCCCGCCGCCGCATGCTGGAAGAGATCGACACGCTCTGGCGCACCGCTCCGCTCCGCGCGCAGAAGCCGACGCCCACCGATGAGGTGCGCACGGTCATGTCGGTGTTCGATGAGACGCTCTTCACGGCCGTCCCGCAGATGTATCGGCGCGTCGAGGATGCGCTGCGCGGCGACGACTCCGGTCTGCACGCGCCCCTCGTCCCCGCCTTCGTGCGCGTGGGCTCGTGGGTCGGCGGCGACCGCGACGGCAACCCTTTCGTGACCTCCGCCGTGACGCGCGAGGCCGCGCAGATCTCCTCCGACCACGTCCTGCGCGGTCTGGAGAGCTCCATCGAGCGCATCGGCCGCACCCTCACCCTCGATGCGGAGGACACCCCGCCCAACGCGGCCCTCACGCTGCTGTGGGATGCGTTCGTCGTCGCCGCTCCCGCCGAGGCCGCCGCGATCGCGAAGCGTTCCCCCAACGAGCCGCATCGGCGCGTCCTGCTTGCCCTCGCGCACCGAGTGCTGCTCACGCGCCTGCACGAGCCGGGGGCGTTCTCCTCCGCGGACGAACTCCTCGCGGACCTCCGCACGGTGCAGATATCGCTCGCCGAGGCGGGGTCTCGGCGCCACGCCTTCGGCGATGTGCAGCACCTCATCTGGCAGGTGGAGACCTACGGATTCCATCTCACCGAGCTGGAGGTGCGCCAGCACTCGCAGGTGCATCGGAACGCCCTCGCCGAGCTCGAGGCGGGCGGAGAGCGCAGCGCGCAGACCGAGGAGGTGCTGGAGGTCTTCCGCGTCATCGCCGAGATCCAGCAGACCTACGGGGAGCACGCTGCGGGGCGCTACGTCGTCTCCTTCACGCAGTCCGCCGCCGACCTCGCGAACGTCCATCGCCTTGCCCGCTATGCGTGCGGGGACACTCCGCCCGTGCTCGATGTCGTGCCCCTCTTCGAGACCTTCGCCGACCTCCAGGCCGCTCCCGGCATCCTCGCGGAGACCGTCGCGTTCTCAGAGTTCCGGGAACGGATGGCCGCGACGGGAAACCGCCTCGAGGTCATGCTCGGCTACTCCGACTCCTCGAAGGACGTCGGCCCCGTTGCCGCGAACCTCGCGCTCTACGAGGCGCAGGAGAAGATCGCCCAGTGGGCGGTGGACAACGGCATCGCGCTGACGCTCTTCCACGGCCGTGGCGGCGCCCTGGGCCGGGGCGGCGGCCCCGCGAACTCGGCGATTCTCGCCCAGCCGCCACACTCCGTCGACGGTCGGTTTAAGCTCACCGAGCAAGGC
>JAATFJ010000380.1 GCA_015655255.1 Actinomycetales bacterium
AGGCCGGGCTCGGCGAGCGGGTTGCGGGTGATCGCCTGGATGATCGCCCCGGCACAGCCCAGCGCGGCGCCGACGATGATTGCGAGGAGGGTACGGGGCAGCCGAAAGTCGCGGACGATGAGTTCGACGGAGCTGTCTCCGTCGCTCTGTAGCGCGTGGATGACCTGCGAGGGAGAGATGTCACCCGATCCGATGAACATGCTCGCGATGCTGAGGAGCGCGAGCAACACCACGCCGATGATGATCACGGTCGTCCGGCGCCCTCGACCGATCGCCGTGGGTGCGCGGCGCGGGGCGGTGTCGGCAGTCACGCTCAATACGAGGTCCGTTCGTGTTCGGTCGTCGGGCCAGGCAGACACGAGAAGGGTTGCCTTCCCTAAGTATCA
Source organism: Actinomycetales bacterium (assembly GCA_015655255.1). The sequence goes on from JAATFJ010000380.1 coordinate 387, forward strand.
CACAGGAGATCTCGGGGAGTCTTGGGTTGACAAAGAATCATACGTCAACAAGTATTGACATCGGTCGAGGAAGACATCGGTCGGAGGAGGGAGACGCCATGCCGCACACCGCACCCACCGCGGACGACAACGCCCCTCCCCTCGCCGAGCTCCACCGCCTCGCCAGCGTCCGTCGCGAGGTCGCCAGGGCCGAGGAGACCGAGGTGCGCCGTGCGCGACTGGCCGGGTATTCCTGGCAGGCGATCGCGAGCGCCCTCGGCGTGACGAAACAGGCCGCTCACCGCAAGTACGGCCGCAGCTAATCCTGGAACGAGGTTTCATGTCTCAGCCCTCCCCTACCCGCGGACGTCGCCGCGGAGCGACGCACGAGGGGCCGCGCGCTACCTTCCGCCAGCTCCTCCCCTTCCTCTTCGAGCACAAGCGCACGCTCATCGTCGTCGCCATCCTCAGCGTCATCGGCGCGGCCACCTCGCTCGTGCAGCCGTTGCTCGTGGGCCAGGTGATCGATGCGGTGCAGAACGGCGAGACCCTCGGCATCCTCGTCTGGCTGCTCGTGGGCTTCGTCATCGTGTCCTCGATCATCTCCGGTTACCAGCACTATCTGCTGCAGCGCACGGGCACGGCCGTGGTGCACTCCAGCAGGCGCAAGCTCATCGCACGCATCCTGCATCTGCCCACGAGCGAGTTCGATGCGCGGCGCACCGGCGACCTCGTCTCCCGTGTCGGCACCGACACGACCCTCCTCTACGCCGTGCTGACGCAGGGACTCGCCGACGCCGCGGGAAGCGCCCTCGTCTTCCTCGGCGCGCTCATCGCCATGCTCCTCATCGATCCGATCCTGCTCCTGCTCATCGTCGCGGTCATCGCCCTTTCCGTCCTCGCGGTCGTGGCCCTCAGCGGGCGCATCCGCACGGCATCCGCCGCCCAGCAGGAGAAGGTCGGAGAGCTCTCATCCGGAGTGGAGCGCGCGGTCGGCTCCATCCGGACGATTCGTGCCTCCGGCGCAGCGGATAGCGAGGCCGCAGCCGTGTCGGAAACGGCCAAGGAGGCCTACGGGCTGGGCGTCCGCATCGCCAAGGTGTCCTCCCTCGTCGTCCCCATCGCGGGAATCGCCCTGCAGCTGTCCCTTATCGTCGTCCTCGGCGTGGGCGGCTTCCGGGTCGCGGCTGGATCGATCACGATCGCGTCCCTCGTGACCTTCATCATGTTCCTCTTCATGCTCGTCATGCCGCTCGGCAACGCCTTCGGCGCGATCACCTCGGTCAACGAAGCACTCGGTGCGCTGGGCCGCATCCAGGAGATCCTCGATCTGCCCACGGAGGAACAGGACGATGCGCAGATCGCCGCCTCCCTCCCCGCCGCCACCGCGGAGGACGCGTCTGCCGCGCTCTCCTTCCACGACGTGCACTTCCGCTATCCCGAGGCCGTCGCAGCGGCGCGAGAGGCGGCGACGGCGGCCGCGCAGTTCCTCTTCGCCGATGCGCACCTCGGCCACAGCGACAGCCCAGGCGTCACCTCCGCAGGAGAGGTGCTCCGCGGTGTCTCCTTCACGGTCCCGCGCGGCGCGCGCGTCGCACTCGTCGGTCCCAGTGGCGCAGGGAAGAGCACAATCCTCTCCCTCATCGAGCGCTTCTACGACCCTTCGGGCGGCTCCATCCGCCTGAACGGCGAGGACACGCGCGCCTACCCGCGCACCGAGCTGCGCGCGCACTTCGGCTACGTCGAACAGGATGCACCGACCCTTGCGGGCACCCTCGCCGGCAATCTCCGCCTCGCATCCCCCGCAGCCTCGGACGCTGAATGCGAGGCGGCACTGCGCTCGGTGAACCTTGGCAACGTCGTCGACAGGAGCCCGCTCGGGATCGACGCGACTGTCGGCGAGGAGGGCGTCCGGCTCTCCGGCGGCGAGCGTCAGCGTCTCGCGATCGCCCGCGCGCTGCTCACCAAAGCGCCCATCCTGCTTCTGGACGAATCGACCTCATCTCTCGACGGTCTCAACGAGCAGCGCATGCGCGAGGCGATCGAGGCGGCCTCCGCCGACCGCACCCTCATCGTCGTCGCACATCGGCTCTCCACCGTCGTGGACAGCGATGTCATCGTCGTGCTCGATGAGGGCCGCGTCGCCGGAATCGGCACCCACGCCGAACTGCTGGAGTCGACGCCGCTGTACCGCGACCTCGCACGACATCAGCTACTTGTCTGAGAGAGGGATGAATCGCCCTCAGGCGCGGGCGAGACGGTAGCGCAGGGCGTCGAGCTCCGCGCGCAACGCCGAGGGCGTCTTCTCACCGAAGGTCGCGAAGAACTCCTCCGTGAGATCCGCCTCCGCGGTCCACGCTGCGGCGTCCACGGCGAAGAGTTCGTCGAGGTCAGCCTCCGTGACGTCCAGGCCGTCGAGATCGAGGTCCTCCGGTCGCGGCAGGCTGCCGATGGGACTGTCCACGGCGGCCACCTCGCCGCGCAGGCGGCGGATGATCCAGTCGATGACGCGGGAGTTGTCCCCGAAGCCCGGCCACAGGAACCGGCCGTCGGCGCCCCGGCGGAACCAGTTCACCTGGAAGATGCGCGGCGCCCTGTCGAAACGGAGCCTGCGGCCCACATCGAGCCAGTGGGCGAAGTAGTCGCCCATGTTGTAGCCACAGAACGGCAACATCGCGAACGGGTCGCGGCGGAGCTCACCGAGCCCGCCGGTGGCCGCCGCCGTCTTCTCGGAACCCATGGTCGCGGCGACGAGCACGCCGTGCTGCCACGAGTGCGACTCGAACACGAGGGGCACCGTGGTGGCGCGGCGGCCTCCGAAGAGGAACGCCGAGATCGGGACGCCCTTCGGGTCCTGCCACTCCGGAGCGATCGACGGACACTGCGACGCCGGCACGCAGAAACGCGAGTTGGGGTGCGCCGCCGGGGCCGAGGATGCCGTGGCCGTCCACGACTCGCCCTTCCAGTCGGTGAGGTGCTC
>JAATFJ010000255.1 GCA_015655255.1 Actinomycetales bacterium
ACATGCCCCCGCGTGATGCACGTTGCGTGACGGATGTCATGCCCGAGACATGACGTTCCCCAGATCCGTCGCGGGGCGTGCCCCGGCACGGTGGAGGTATGACACACGCCGCCATCGCCCTGCAAGGGCTGAGCAAGCGCTTCGGCACCGTGCAGGCCGCAGGTCCCCTCGACCTCACGGTGCAGGCCGGGGAGGTCGTCGCCGTCCTCGGACCCAACGGGGCGGGCAAGACGACGATGCTCGACATGATTCTGGGCCTCAGCGATCCGACGACGGGGTCGGTGCTCATCCACGGGGCCCCGCCCCGTCAGGCGATCGCGGCCGGGCGCATCTCCGCCGTCCTCCAGACCGGTGGCCTGCTCCGCGATCTCACGGTGCAGGAGACGGTCGCTGCGGTCGCCGCGATCTTCGGCGTCGAGGAGCGCACCGCAGAGGTCATCCGGCGGGCCGACCTCACCGAGATATCCGGGCGCCGGGTGGGCAAGTGCTCGGGCGGCGAGCAGCAGCGCGTGAAGTTCGCGCTCGCCCTCATCCCCGATCCGGATGTGCTCATCCTCGACGAGCCGACCGCGGGAATGGACGTGACCGCCCGCCGCCGCTTCTGGGCGGCGATGACCGCGGATGCGCAGGCGGGCCGCACGATCCTCTTCGCCACGCACTACCTCGAGGAGGCGGAGCAGTACGCGCGGCGCACGGTCGTGATGAATCGCGGCCTCGTCGTCGCCGATGCGCCCACCGCGCAATTGCGCGCCTCTCTGGGCGGGCAGACCGTCTCCGCGCTCGTGCCGGAGGGAGCCGAGGCGACCCTCGCCGCCCTCCCCGGCGTCACACATCTCGAAACCCTCGCCGAGGGGCGCATCACCCTGAGCACGGAGGACTCCGACGCCGTCGCCCGCCTCCTCCTCACCGAGCTCGGCGGCAGTGACATCGAGATCGCCCCGCCAGCGCTGGAGACGGCCTTCACCGAACTGACCGAGCCCACCGAGGAGAACCCCTCATGACCGCCCTTCCCCTCACCTATCTGCGCATCGAGCTGGTCCGCCAGCTGCGCAACGTCTTCACCATCGTCTTTACGCTCGTCCTCCCTGCGATCATGTACCTCATCTTCGGGGCGGGGGCATCGTGGGGGTCGCAGTCCGCGGGAGAGGGGAACGTCGCCTTCTCCGTCATGGTCTCGATGGGGGCGTACGGTGCGATGGTGGCGATGACCTCGCTCACCTCAGCCGCCGCGGCCGAGTCCGCGCAGGGCTGGGGCCGCCAGCTCGCCCTCACGCCGCTCGGCACACCGAGGTATGCGGGCGTCAAGGTCCTCGTCGCGCTCGCCTATGCGACCGCCGCCATGCTGATCGTCTACGTGCTCGGCGCCTTCACCGGTACCGAGGGCGGCGCGCTGTGGCGGTGGTTCGCGTGCGGCGCGATCACCCTCATCACAAGCGCCATCTATGGGCTGTACGGTCTGGGGATCGGACTCCTCTTCCCGTCCGATGCAGCGACGGGCATCGCCGCCTCCGCGCTCACGCTGTTCGCCTTCTTCGGGAACGTCTTCATGCCGCTCGGCGGAGTCATGCTCACGATCGCGCACTTCACCCCCATGTACGGCGTGGTGGCCCTCGCGCGCTGGCCCCTCACGGAGGGCTGGGTGGATTCCGGCGTGCAGGATGCGCTGTGGATGCCGCTCGTCAACACCGTTGTGTGGGCACTCGTCTTCGCGGCGCTCGTCGCGCTTGGGGTGCGCCGGTCCCGGCGTCGACAGTGAGGTTAGGGTTCTTCCATGAGTCCCCTTGCGTCGTCCGCACGCCGGAAGAGCGTGAATCCGTGGGACCGCTACAGCTGGCTCATGGCGGCCATCTGGCTCGTCTTCCTCTACTATCCGACCTCGATGCTCACCGCAGCACCCCGACAGACCCCGGCGACGGTGCTCGCCGGGGTGGGCATCGTCGTCTTCGTCGCCGCCTACCTGCTGATGTTCCGGCTGGGTGGTCAGGTCGGGGTGATGGGGAATATCCCACCACTGCGGTCTTGGCTCTTCTTCGGGACCATGATCCTGTGCGTGCTGCTGTGCATCCCCGCTCTCGGCGGTGGGGTGTTGTCCTTCCTCCCCTTCCTTGTCACGGGCGCGGCGTTCCAGTTCCCATGGCGGGTGTTCCTCTCTGTTGCCGGCGTCTCGATCGCGCTCGCGCTGGCCTTCGCCCTCCTCACGGGCCAGTGGAGCGCCTACGGAGGACTCCTGCTCGTCATCCTGCTGCTCAGTGTGGCAATGTTCCTCACGACCTGGCTCATCCGGCGCTCCGTCGACGCCGACCGGCTCACGGTGGAGCTCGCGACCTCGGAGGAGCGCGAGGCCGTCGCGCGGGACGTGCACGATCTCATCGGGCATTCGCTCACGGTCGTGAAGCTCAAGGCGCAGCTCGCTCGTCGGCTCGTGCGCAGCGACCCGGATCGAGCCGTCGCGGAGCTGGAGGAGATCGAGCGGATCACCGCGGAGGCGATCGGCGGGGTCCGTGCGACGGTGACGGGGCTGCGGGCGGAAGGCTTCGCCGCGCAGCTCGATGCATCGCGGACCGCGCTCGCCACCGCCGGCGTCGTCATGGAGGTCGTGGGGGAGGCGGCGATGCTCTCCCCAGCGCAGGCGATCCCCGCGGGCTGGGTGCTCCGGGAGGCGACGACGAACGTCCTGCGTCATGCCGGTGCCGCGCGGATGCGCGTGACGGTGCGTCCCGGCGAGGTCCTCATCGAGGACGATGGCGCCGGGCTGTCGGGGAAGCCCGGCAATGGTATGCGCGGCATGGCGGAGCGGGCCTCGGCGGCGGGCGCCGTCTGCACGATCGATGCGTCCGCGCTCGGCGGAGTGAGGGTGGGTCTCGTATGGTTATCCGGCTGCTGCTCGTGGACGATCAGGCGCTCGTGCGCGGCGCCCTCGGCGCGCTCCTGGAGCTGGAGGGGGACCTGGAGGTCGTCGGCGCCGCGGGCGAGGCGGAGACGGCGGTCGCGCTCGCCGCGGAGCTCGCCCCCGACGTATGCCTCATGGACATCCAGCTGCCGGGGACCGACGGCATCGCGGCGACCACGCGCGTGCGGGCCGCGTCCCCCGCGACGCGCGTGCTCATCGTCACGACCTTCGCCCGGCCCGGGTACCTCCGCGCGGCTCTGGACGCCGGAGCCGCGGGCTTCGTCGTGAAGGATGCGCCCGCCGAGCAGCTCGCCGACGCCGTCCGGCGCGTGCACGCGGGGCTGCGCGTCGTCGACCCCGCGCTCGCCGAGGCCTCCCTGTTCGAGGGGACGAATCCGCTCACCGAGCGTGAGCAGCAGGTGCTCCGGCTCGCGCAGGACGGCCGTTCCGTCGCGACGATCGCCGCCGAGGTGTACCTGTCCGCGGGCACCGTGCGCAACCACCTCTCCGCAGCGATCGGCAAGACGGGGGCGGAGAACCGCGCCCAGGCGGCCCGCATCGCCGCGGACCGCGGCTGGCTGTAGGGGCCTGGCGTCCGCCGGGGTTCCCGTGCGCCGCTCGGGGAGCCACCGAAGTCTCGGGGAGCCACCGAAGTCTCGGGGAACCGCACAAGTGTCGGAGCACGCGGCGGAGATCCTCCGAGGTTTCTGCGATTCTCCGAAGTTGCGGAGCACGCGGGCGGAGGTCCGGGCTCGGCGGGCGGGTCTCCGGGGCTTGCCGGGGGCTTCCGCCCGCGGAAACGGGCTCGTAGACTGGGCGCATCCTTCATCGACGAGGGGAGTTTCCGTGCGTTCTGCGTGGTCGTCAGATCGCGACACCGCCCTCGCGGGCTCGCGTCTCATCATCGAGCGCGCGCATGAGGAGCTCCTCGCGGGGAACACCGACGACCGGCGCCTGCAGCAGGTGCGTCCGCTCGTGCGTGAATCGTGGGAGCGGTCGTGGCGGCAGCGGGTCGGCGCCGAGGACCTGCCGCCCATCGAGCTGCGCGGCGACGAGCTCGACGGCGTGCGCCGCACGCATCCGCTCGCGGGCATCCTCGCCCTTCTCCGCGGTCTCCTGCTCCCCGGTGACGCGGCGGAGTCCGGCGTCACCCTCGCCGTGGGCGACCGCGACGGCACCCTGCTCTGGGTGGAGGGAGACCGGAGACTGCGCGCCCTCGTCGCCGATATGGGCTTCGTCGCGGGCGCGAACTGGTCGGAACGCTCGGTCGGCACCGCGGTGCCCGGCACGGCGCTGCGCATGGAACGTACGGTGCAGATCCGCGGCGCCGAGCACCACAACCGGCACGTCGCTCCGTGGTCGTGCACGGCCGCGCCCGTCTTCGACCCGGAGACCCGCCGTCTCCTCGGCGTGATCGACGTCACCGGAGGCCCCGAGGCCGCGAGCCCGCAGGCGCAGTTGCTCCTCGAAGCCGCGGCCCGCGCGGCGGAGTCGGAGATCCTCGTCAGCAGGCTCCGCGCACGGAGCGCCTCGCCCCCGCCGCGACGCTCCCCCCGGCGGATGAGCGGCGCCGCGCACACCGTCCTCCGCGTCCTCGGCCGCGATCGCGCCCTCCTCGACGTCCGCGGCACCGGCGGCGAGAAGGGCATCGCGCTGAGCGCCCGCCACGCCGAAATCCTCCTCCTGCTCGCCGTGCACCGTCAGGGACTCTCCGCGGAACGGCTCGCCGAGCTCGTCTACGGCGATGCCGCGGGCGCCGATACCCTCCGCCCCGAGATGGTGCGGTTGCGGAAGGTCCTCGCCCCGATCGCCGCGGAACTCGTGCCCTCCTCCCGCCCCTACCGTCTTTCCCGCCCCCTGTAGACGGATGCGCAGCAGGTGCTTGCGCTCCTCGATCGCGGTGCGCATCGGCTCGCGCTCCTCGCCTATCAGGGGCCTGTGCTCCCCGAGTCTGCGTCCCCCGGCGTCGAAGACGTGCGGGCGACGGTGCGCCGCTCCCTCCGCGAGGCGATGCTCGCCGAAGCGAGCCTCGACGTCCTCCTCTCCTACGCCGAGATCGCGGAGGGGAGCGACGACATCGAGGTGCTCCGACTCTGCCTCACGAAGCTTCCGCCCCGTTCGCCGCGGCGTGCGGGGCTCGTCGCCCGCATCGAGAGAGGGGAGGAGGAGGCCTCGCAAGCGGATGCAACGTTGCGCATCGGGCTGCAACGGCGCATCGCCTAGTTTCGTGGACAGCGCGGCAGTGCCGCCGCGCAGGCATCGAAGGAGATGAACATGACCAGCGTCTACGCCGCCCCCGGTCAGCCGGGATCGATCGTCGAGTATCGCGCGAGGTACGGGCACTACATCGGCGGAGAGTTCGTCGAACCCGTCGGCGGCCAGTACTTCGAGAACGTCAGCCCCGTCACGGGCAAGCCCTTCACCGAGGTGGGTCGCGGCACCGCCGAGGACATCGACCGTGCCGTCGACGTCGCCGGGAAGGCCTTCGCCTCCTGGGGCAAGACGAGTCCCACCGAGCGTGCGATCATCCTCAACAAGATCGCCGACCGCATCGAGGAGAACCTCGAGAAGATCGCCGTCGCCGAGACGTGGGACAACGGCAAGCCCGTCCGCGAGACGCTCGCCGCCGACATCCCGCTCGCCGTCGACCACTTCCGCTACTTCGCCGGCGCCCTGCGCGCGCAGGAGGGCGGCATCAGCCAGCTCGACGAGAACACCGTCGCCTATCACTTCCACGAGCCGCTCGGCGTCGTCGGCCAGATCATCCCGG
>JAATFJ010000288.1 GCA_015655255.1 Actinomycetales bacterium
CCGCCGGAACCGCTCGACCTCGACGGGGTCGTGCCGTATCCCGCGGACTTCGCGGCGCGCTATCGTGTCGCGGGGCACTGGGAGGGCGAGACGATCGCCGACATGCTCTTCACGAGCGTCGAACGGTTCACCGATCACGTCGCCGTGATCGCGGGGTACACCCGGATGACCTACGCCGATCTGGGGGAGCAGGTGCTCCGCACCGCCGCCGGACTGCAGGGCGGAGGGATCCGCCGGGGTGACCGGGTGGTGGTGCACCTGCCCAACGTCCCCGCCTACGTCGTGCTCGTCTTTGCGCTCTTCGAACTCGGCGCGATCCCCGTCTTCGCCCTCGCTGCGCATCGGCGCAATGAGATCGAGTACTTCGTCGCGCACGCCGAGGCGCTCGGATACATCACGGTCGCCTCGCACGAGGGCACCGATCTCGCGGCGCTCGCCGCCGAGCTGAAGGATTCTTCTCCGACGCTCGAACATACGATCGTGCTGTCCCGCGATGGGACGGGAGAGGAGCTCGATCGGCTGCTGTCCCACGAGCCGCTCGCCCACGAGCGCCGGTGCCTGCCGGAGGACGTCGCCTTCCTGCAGCTCTCCGGGGGGACGACGGGGCGCCCGAAGATGATTCCGCGCACCCATGACGACTACCTGTACTCCGTGCGGGAGAGCAACCGCATCTGCGGCGTCACCGAGGAGACGGTGCAGCTCGTCGTGCTCCCCATCTCTCACAACTTCACGATGAGCTCACCAGGCATCCTCGGAGCGCTCGCCGCGGGGGCGACGATAGTCCTGAGCGCGAACGGGAGCCCCGACATGGCCTTCCCGCTCATCGAGAAGCACCGCGTCACCCAGGTGTCTCTCGTTCCCCCGCTCGCGATCGCCTGGCTGAACTCCTCTCTCAAGGACCGTCACGATCTGTCGAGCCTCGAGGTGCTGGGCGTGGGAGGCGCGAAGTTCAGCGCCGAAGCGGCGCGGCGCGTACGACCCGAGCTCGGCGCGACGCTGCAGCAGGTCTTCGGCATGGCCGAGGGTCTCGTGAACTACACGCGTCTCGATGACGACGAGGAGACGATCGTCGAGACTCAGGGACTGCGCATTTCACCGGACGACGAGGTGCGCGTCGTCGACGACGTCGATCAGGACGTGGATCCCGGAAAGCCGGGGAACCTTCTGACCCGCGGACCCTACACGATTCGGGGGTACTATCGTGCATCCGAGCACAATGCGCGGAGCTTCACGGAAGACGGCTTTTACCGCACGGGGGACATCGTCCGGGTGGATGAGCGCGGGTATCTCACGGTACTGGGGCGGGCAAAGGATCAGATCAACAAGGGCGGCGAGAAGATTGCACCCGAAGAAGTGGAGAACAGTATTCTGGCTCACCACGCCGTGCACGATGTCTCGGTCGTCGGAGTTCCAGACGAGTGGCTGGGGGAACGAGCGAAAGCCTATGTCATCCTCCGCGAGGGTCTTGGCGGGCCGCGGCTCAGTGCGGTAGCACTCAAACACTTCCTCCGGGATCGAGGGCTCGCCTCCTACAAGATTCCCGATGTCATCGAGTTCGTCGATGCGTTCCCCAGTACGGGCGTCGGCAAGGTGAGCAAGAGGGCACAGCGAGGAGGTTGACTCCGCGACTACGCGCGGGCGATATGAGCCTCCCAAAGATGCGAATACGCCCCGGGCTCGCTGAGCAACCTCGTGTGGGTGCCGATCTGCGCGACCCTTCCCTTCTCGATCACGATGATCTGGTCGGTGTCTCGTGCCGTTTCCAGGCGGTGCGTGACGGTGAGCACGGTGCGTCCCTCCCCTAATTCGCGTAGTGCATCACTGAGGAGATGTGCGTTTTCCGCGTCGAGTGCCGCAGTGGGCTCATCCAGCAGCACGATCGGAGTGTCTTTGAGGAGTGCGCGCGCGATGGAGACGCGCTGTCGTTGTCCTCCGGAGAGCGTCGTGCCACGTTCTCCTACGAGGGTGTCCCACCCGTCTGGCAGCGTGCCGATGATCTCGTACAGATTCGCGCGAGCGGCAGCCGCGTCCAGCTGGGCATCTGTCGCATCCGGACGCGCGATGAGGAGGTTCTCCCGTAGCGTGCCCTCGAACAGATACACATCCTGGAAGACTATGGAGAAGGCCTCCATGAGTTGCCTGCTGGACACATCGCGGACATCGGTCCCTCCGATACAGACCGAACCATCGTTCGCATCCCAGAAACGCGCGGCGAGTCGCAGGATCGTGCTCTTCCCCGCGCCGGAGGTCCCGACGAGTGCAGTGTTGGTTCCGGCGGGGACAGTGAAGCTGATTTCGGTGAGCACCGGTTCGTCGGCCCGGTAAGCGAAGGAAACCTGTTCGAATCTCAGGGAAAGCCCGTTGGAGCTGTTCGGCATCGGTAGCGGTGCCGAGGGCTCGGGGAGAGGCGCGGCATCGAGGATCGCGAGGACGTCGTCCATCATCTCAGCGCTCAGCGATATCCCGTTCAGCGGATGGGCGAAACCGCCGAACGCCGCCGAGACCCACATGCTGATGAGTACGGCGACGATTGCGGATGCGGTGTCGAGGTCCCCCAAGATGCATATCCAGACGGTGGCGACTGTTCCGAGGATGAACGTCAGCGATGGACCCAGGAGTGCTCCCGCGGTATCTGCCAGGTCTTCCTTACGCTGACGTTGTGTGAGTTTCTCGTAAGACCTCAGGACTGTCGAGGCTGCGTGCGCGGTTCCCGCGAATGCGCGTAACAGGGGTTGTGCTTGCGCGTACTCGACGATCTGCACGCTGGCCTCCTCGGACTCTCGCTCGGCCTCCCGTGCGAGCCGGCGAACGAGCGGGGCGCTCATCCGGATGATGAGGAGGGCAGCCGCGGTGGCGATTGCCACTGCGGCGGCAATGCGGATGTCGAAGAACACTGCCAGCAGCAGAACCGCTACCACGGCCCGAACGTATGCGGAGAGCACCCGCGGATAGGTCCAATCGAGCATGATCTGGATCGTCCGGAAGGCGCCGCCGACGATCTTGTCGAGGAGGGCTTGATGTGTCGGGGTGAACCATCCCAGGGGGAGCTCATCGGCATGCAGCGCGATGCGACGCATCGTTTCTCGGGCTGCTCTGAGTGTGCTGCGCGTGCGCCACGTGCGCGCCATGTTCTCAACTGCGATGTTCAGGGCCAGGGCAGCCAGGAGAACTAAAGCGGACTTCCACCACGAAACGTGATCGTCGCCCATGACGGCGGTCAGGGTGCTCCATGCGGCAAGGAACACCAAGCCTTCAAGAAGGTCGGCCAGAGCAGTGGTCATGGTCGCGCCGATAATCCCACGTCGGACGGAAGGTGAGATGATTCGGAAGAGTCGGCGTATCATTTCCCGTCCGTTCGAGAGCGCTGTCGTTTCCATAGACGTGTGAAGACGCCGTCTGCAGCGATGAGTTCCGAGTAACGGCCGCGTTCCACGATTTGCCCGCCGTCAAGAACGAGTATTTCGTCGACGTCTTCCACAGTCGACAGTCGGTGGGAGACGACGAGCACTGTGCGTTCTCTCGTCAATCTCTTTATTCCTTCAACGAGCGCGGCCTCTGTTCGGGAGTCTGCGTGCGCCGTCGGCTCATCGAGCACGATGATAGGGGCGTCGAGGAGTAGCGCACGAGCGATGGCGACGCGTTGCTCCTCCCCTCCGGACAGCATCGCGTCTTCGCCGATCACGCTGTCGTAACCGCGGGGCAAGGCGAGGATGCGGTCATGAATGTGCGCTGCTCGAGCGGCGCGGACGATGCGTTCTTCGGATGCAGACGGGTTACCCAGACGGATGTTCTCGCGCACGGATCGATGCAGCAATTGCACATCCTGGAAGACGAACGCTACACGCTGGTATAGCTCGCCGGCTGTGAGCGATCGAACGTCATCGCCAAAGACACGAACCGTTCCTGTCTCGACATCCCAGAAGCGAGGAACGAGTCGTGTAATCGTCGGCTTTCCCGCCCCGGATGCTCCCGTGAGAGCGACAGTCTTGCCTGGATCTATGCGGAACGACACCTGGCGCAGAGTCGGGTTCCCGGTGCCGTAACCGAAAGTGACATTGTCGAATTCGATCGCTGCGGTGGGGAAGGCTGAGGCGGCATCCACGGTACCGACATCACCCAGCGGCTTTTCGTTCATGACCGCCTCGTAGTCTGCGGCGATCACTCGGCCCCTGCTGAACAGATCGCGAGCACCGATGATCAGAAGCAACGCATTGCCGAACGCGGTGCTCAGCAGCAGGAAGGCCAACAGCGCATGCGGTGACATCCACGACTGCGTGATGAAAACCGCGCCGGTGAGCACCGTCCAGGACAAGGAGACTGCCGGATGCGCAAGAAAATCCAGCACGCGCTGGTTGTGAGCTGTTGCTTTCTCGATATCCAGGTTCGCCATCTCAAGTCGGTCCAGTGCGTCCAGCACGCGTCCGGCGC
>JAATFJ010000076.1 GCA_015655255.1 Actinomycetales bacterium
AAAACCGGCACCCTCTACCAGCCACACGGGACGCAAGAACTGCCCGCGGCAGCTTGACAAAACCATAGGGACACCCCCCGCGACCGAGGGACGCCATCCGCTGCCCCGAATCGAGCGCCTGCAAGAGGCAGTGCGGCGATGGGGCATCTCCCCGGAGGACACGGTCGTCGTCTACGACGATTTCAAGAACCTTTCCTCCGCTCGGGCGTGGTGGCTGCTGCGCCATGCCGGGCTCAGCGACGTGTGCGTTCTCGACGGCGCGCTGAGAGGCTGGGCGGCGGCAGGGCTTCCACTGGAGTCGGGAACGGTGACGCCCACACAAACGGAGACGAGCCTGCGCTACGGAGGGATGCCGGTGCTCGCTCTCGACGACGTGCGTCCTTTCCTCACCCGAGGCACTCTCCTGGATGCCCGCGCCGCGGAACGCTATTGCGGCGCGGTCGAGCCGATCGATCCGCAGGCAGGGCATATTCCCGGGGCGCTCAGCGCGCCGACGACGGAGACGCTGGATGCGGAGGGTCGTTTCCTCGCTCCGGAAGAGCTGCGACGCGCGTTCCTCGCGCGGGGCGTGCGCGAGGATGTGCCCGTTGCGGCCTACTGCGGTTCCGGGGTCACGGCCTCTCACCTGGCGCTCGCGCTGACGCTCGCGGGGTTCTCGCCGACGGTCTTCCCCGGTTCCTGGAGCCAATGGTCTCAGCATTCCGAGCTGCCGGTCGCCACGGGCGAGGAGCCCGGGCAGGCCGCTTAACCCGCGCCAGAGCCCGCGTGGAAAGGCAGAAGGCCCGGTTCCTGGAGAGGAACCGGGCCTTCTTCTTGTTGCGGGGGCCAGATTTGAACTGACGACCTCCGGGTTATGAGCCCGGCGAGCTACCGAACTGCTCCACCCCGCGGCACAAGAAGTTACTCTAGCACGAGTTTCCCCGCCTCGCGAAACGCGCTCCCCTCCCCGGGGGAGAGAATGGGGAGATGAGTTCCGTTGCCGTCGCCGTTTGCCAGTTCGCACCCCTCGCGGATCGGGAGCGGAATCGCGAGACCGTGGAGCGGTTTGTCGCCGAGGCCGCGGATGCGGGCGCGCGGCTGGTGGTCTTCCCGGAGTACTCCAGCTACTTCGTCGCCACAATGGACAGCACCCTGGCGGACAACGCCGAACCGCTCGACGGCGCCTTCGTCGCCACCCTCACGGCACTTGCGCACCGCCACGGCACGACGATCGTCGCAGGACTCGTCGAGACGGGAACGGGCGATCGGGTGCGCAACACGCTCGTCGCGGTCGATGCCAACGGGATCCGCGCCGTGTACCGCAAGCAGCACCTCTACGACGCCTTCGGCCAGAAGGAGTCCGACTGGATCGAAGCGGGAGAGCTCACTCCCCCGCAGCTCATCGAAATCGACGGAATCCGCTTCGGAATGATGACGTGCTACGACCTGCGCTTCCCCGAGGTCGCCCGGACGCTCGTCGACGCGGGCGCGGACGCCCTCCTCGTGCCCGCGGAGTGGGTGCGCGGCCCCCTCAAGGAACATCACTGGTCGACGCTCCTCGCGGCCCGCGCGATCGAGAACACCGTCTACGTCATCGCGGCTGATCATCCGGGCCCCGTTGGCGTCGGTCTGTCCCAGATCATCGACCCTCAGGGGGTCGTGCTCGCCGGCGCACCGTCCGGCGAATCCCTCGCCCTCGCCGCGCTCTCTCGCGAGACCATCACCTCCACGCGCGCCACGAACCCCGCGCTCGCCCTGCGCCGCTACACCGTCACCCCGCGCTGAGCAAGCGCCCCGAACGCGCATATCGCGCACCACGGCACACCGCGCCTCGGCAAGAGCAATGTGACCCGTTCCGGCACATCCCCAGGCAGGGGACGGCAGAACGAGGCACACAGAGGAGGGGTTACTCCCCTTCGAGCTCGATGAGGGCGTCGACAGCCTCAGTGAGACGCTGGTCGGCCTCGGCGAACTTCGTAAGGTCGCCGTCCTTCAGCGCGGCCTCACGGTCCGTCAGCGCTTCCTGCGCGGCGGCGAGCGCCTGCTGACGGGCGTCGCCCGTGCTATCGCCACCGTCGTCGGTCGATCCACTGTCCGCGGAGCCGTCATCGGTCGATCCGCTGTCCGTGGAGTCCTGATCGCCGTCGGTCGGCGTCGTCGTGTCCGTGCCGGACGGATCCGTGGGATCGACGGAGTCGTCTCCCGCGGAGGCGCCCGCATCGCCGCCGAAGATGACATCGAGCGCTTCGGAGAGGGTGTCCTCGAAGGCCACGTTGTCACCGAAGGTCACGAGGACCTTCTGCAGCAACGGCAACTGGGTGCCTTCGGACGACTGTACGTAGACGGGTTGCACGTAGAGGAATCCGCCGCCCACGGGAAGGGTGAGCAGGTTTCCGTACTTCACCTCGGAGTTTCCGAGCGTGAGGACATTGACCTCCTGCGCCACCGCGGTGTTCGAGTCGAAGGTGTTCTGCACCTGGCCGGGGCCGGGCACACTGGTCTCCGCGTCGATCTCCAGGAGTCTCAGCGTGCCGTAGCCCTCTGCCACTTCCCCCGCCGTGGAACCCGCGTCTGAATCGACGGCGAGATAGCCCATGAGGACGTTGCGCGTCGTATCGCTCGATGAGGCGGGGATGAACGTGGAGAACATCGAGAAGCTCGAGGAATCCTGACCCGGCATCTGCATCGTCAGGTAGTACGGCGGCTGCAGCTGGTTCTCGTCACGCGGGTCGTCCGGCGTCTGCCAGCGGTTGTCTTGCTGTGCGAAGGAACTCGCCGTATCGACGTGGTAGGTACCCAGGATCTGCCGCTGCACCTTGAAGAGGTCCGTGGGGTAGCGGACGTGGCTCATGAGATCACTCGACATCTCGCTGATGGGCTCGACCGTCGTGGGATAGATGTTCTGCCACGCCTGCAGGATGGGGTCCTCATCGTCCCACGCGTACAGCGTCACAGAGCCGTCGTAGGCATCCACCGTCGCCTTGACGGAGTTACGGATGTAGTTGATGTCGTCGAGCGCGAAGCTCGGCGCCGAGGTGTTCGAATCGGTGATCGCGTCGGACAGGCTCACGCTCGAGGAGTACGGGTAGCTGGAGCTCGTCGTGTACCCGTCGATGATCCAGACGATGCGCCCGTCGACGACGCTGGGGTACGGATCGCTGTCGAGCTCGAGGTAGGGGGCGACCTTCTGCACGCGCGTGAGCGGATCGCGGTCGTAGAGAATCTGCGAGTCGGCGTTCACCGCGTCGGAGAAAAGGATCTCCGCCTCCTGGAACTTCAGCGCATAGAGCATCTTGACGAAGGTGTTGCCGATGCTCGGACCGCCGTCGCCGTCGAAGGTCGTCTTCGTCTCGGTCGCGCCGTCCTCTCCCGCTGGGTAATCGATCTCGACGGCGTCGGCGCCCTCCGATGCGCCCACGATGGAGTACTCCGGGGATGTCTCTCCGAAGTACACGCGGGGCTCGAAGCCCTCGCTGTCCGTCAGCGCGCCCGAAGTGGGGATGCCGTCCTCGAGGAAGACCGGCTCCCCCTCGTCGGTGCGCTGGTTCCCGGCGGCGGCGACGAGACCGTAGCCATGGGTGTAGACGGCCGTGCGGTTGTACCAACTGTTGTTGTCGAGCTTGGAGACGTCGATCTCGCGGACCGCCACGGCGGTGTCCTGGCTCACGCCGTCGATCTCGTAGCGGTCGACGTCGAGGGTCTCGGAGAACTGGTAGTAGCTGCGGTACTGCTGGAGCTGCTGCACGGCGGCGCTCGCGATGCTGGGGTCGAGGATGCGGATCGAGGCCGTCGTATCTGCATCCTCGCGGAGCTGCCCCGCCTCGGCATCCGTCTCCGCGGTATACGAGGTCACCTCGAGGTTGTCGACCCCGTAGGCGTACTTCGTCGCATCGATGTTGCGCTGGTAGTACTCCGCCTGCAGGCTGTTCTGGTTCGGCCGCACCTGGAAGGTCGTGACGACCCAGGGATAGCCGACGCCGAGCACGAGCGCGGCGACGAGCAGCGCGGCGGTGGAGATGAGCGGGATGCGCCACCCCGCCGCCGATGCGGGCGGCGATCGCCCGCGCGATGCCCGCGGCCTCGTCTGTCTCGGTCTCATAGGCCGTCACGGTGGGCGTTTCCGCAGAGAGGGATTCACGCACCGCGACGAGTTCCAG
>JAATFJ010000159.1 GCA_015655255.1 Actinomycetales bacterium
AACTCCTGGAAGGAAGGCTCCGACGAGGCCCGCGAGAAGTGGGAGCAGGAGTACGCTGCCGCCCAGGCTCGCTGGGAAGCGCACAAGGCCCAGGTCATCAAGGCCGCAGAGGTCGAGGCCACAGCGGCTGCCGACTTCGGTGGGCAGACCTTCTCCACCGAAGCCGCTGGTGCGGGAACGCTGGCCGACGACGAGGCTCTTGCAGCGCTCCGCGAGAAGCTCTCCGGCGGCAACGCCTGATCAGCCCCTTCTGAAACGGGCCGTCACCCTCGGGTGGCGGCCCGTTTCGTCTGTGGCCTGCCGGAGGCGACGGACCGTCGCGTGCGGGCGGCCATGCCAGGATGGACAGCATGCCACTCATCGCCCTCACCGGCGGCATCGCCTCGGGGAAGTCCACGATCGCCGCACGGTTGCGAGAGCACGGGGCGATCGTCATCGACGCCGATCAGATCGTGCGCGATGTGCAGGCGCCGGGCTTGCCCGTGCTGCACCGCATCGCGGAGGAGTTCGGGGATGAGGTGATCGCCGCGGATGGATCCCTGGACCGTCCCGCCCTGGGTGTGCGCGTCTTCGGCGATCCGGAGGCTCTCGTCCGCCTCAACGGCATCGTGCACCCCGCCGTGCGGACGGAGTCGCAGCGTCGGTTCTCGGACGCCTTCGCCGCGGATCCCCGGGCCGTCGTCGTCTACGACGTGCCGCTTCTCGTGGAAGCACGCGTCGACGATCCCTGGGATCTCATCGTCGTCGCGGAGGCACCGGCGCACGAGCGCAAACGTCGTCTCGTCGAGCTCCGCGGCATGGCGGAGGACGCCGCGCAGCAACGCATCGATGCCCAGGTCTCCGACGCGCAGCGTCGCGAGATCGCGGATGTCCTCGTGGACACGACGGGAAGCCTCGACGAGACGCATACACAGGTGGATGCACTCTGGGAGCGTGTCATCGGCGCGTGAGCAGAGAAGAATTCTCCGGGCACCTGCCCGGAACGCGGGCGTATCGGCGCCTGCTGGCCGGACTGTTCTGCGCGGGTGTCGCCACCTTCGCACAGCTGTACTCCCCGCAGGCCGTCCTCCCGCTCATCGAGCGCGACCTGGGGGTTGGCCCCTCCACCGCCGCGCTGACGGTCTCCGCGGCGACGATCGGTCTCGCCATTGCGGTCATCCCGTGGTCGATCGTCGCGGATCGCATAGGACGGGTCCCCGCGATGGCCGTGGGGATGCTCGTGGCGACGCTGTGCGGGGCACTCGCACCGCTCAGTCCCGACCTCGCTCTGTTCCTCGCCCTGCGCATCCTGGAGGGTGTCGCCCTGGGTGCCGTCCCCGCCGTCGCTCTCGCCTACCTCAGCGAAGAGGTCGATGGACGACACGCGGCCTCCGCGGCGGGGAGCTATATCGCGGGGACGACGGTCGGCGGGCTCACCGGGCGACTCGTCGCCGGCCCCGTCGGAGAACTCCTCGGCTGGCGCGCAGGGATCTGGGTGACGATCGGGCTGTGTGCCGTGGCCGCCACGCTATTCATCCTCCTCATTCCCCGCGCGCGCGGCTTCGTCCCTGGACGCCTGCGCCGCACGGGAACGTCGCCGGGTGTGCTCGTCCGGCTGTGGCGCCCGCTGCGCTCCGCGCGCCAGTGGGCGCTCTACGCGCAGGGCTTCCTCCTCATGGGCGCCTTCGTCGCCGTCTACAACTACCTCGGCTTCCACCTCATCGGCGTACCGTTCCTGCTGCCCGTCTGGATGGTGACGATGCTGTTCCTCGCCTACCTCGCGGGCACGCTGTCCTCACCGTGGGCCGGTGCGCTCGCCTCCCGTCTCGGTCGCTTCCCCGTGCTCATCGGGGCGATCCTGCTCACCGTACTGGGGGCGGCGCTCATGTTCGTTCCTCATGTCCTCGTCGTGCTTGTGGGGCTCGTCGTGTTCACCGCGGGCTTCTTCGGTGCCCATGCCGTCGCCTCGGGCTGGGCACCCGTCGCCGCCCCGGAGGGAAGCAGGGCGCAGGCTTCCTCGCTGTACTACTTCGCCTACTACGCGGGATCGAGCCTGTTCGGCTGGTCGCTGGGGATCGTCTTCGGCGGGGCCGGATGGGCGGCGTTCCTCGCGACGGTCATCGCGATGTGCGTGCTGTCCGGCGTCGCCGCGGTGGCGGCCCTGCGCCCGCATCGCCCGTGAACGAAGCCATGTGCGCCCGGTGTCCGTGGCCCGGCCTACGCTGGAAGCATGCAGACCACGCGCAGCGTTCGCCCCTTCGAGGTCGTCAGCGAATACGTCCCCGCGGGCGATCAGCCCCAGGCGATCGCTGAGCTCGCCGCGCGCATCAACGCGGGCGAGACGGACATCGTTCTCCTCGGTGCGACCGGAACGGGGAAATCGGCGACGACGGCGTGGCTCATCGAGCAGGTGCAGCGGCCCACGCTCGTGCTCGCCCACAACAAGACCCTCGCCGCGCAGCTCGCCAACGAGTTCCGTGAGCTCATGCCGCACAATGCCGTGGAGTACTTCGTCTCCTATTACGACTACTACCAGCCGGAGGCCTACGTCCCCCAGACGGACAC
>JAATFJ010000209.1 GCA_015655255.1 Actinomycetales bacterium
CATCGCCGAGCACGCGCTCACGAAGCGCCCGGTCGTCGTCGCCCGCAACGCCGCCGACCTGCCCGGGCCCGCCGAGGCATCCGCGGCCGCCGCCGACGCCGAGACCCGCGCCGCTGCGAAGTCGGTGGTCTACATGGGCTCCTTCATGCCCTACAAGAACGTCGAGACGCTGGTGCGGGCCGTCGGCGAACTGCCCGGCTACACCCTGCACCTGCTCAGCCGTGCGTCCGAGCAGGACGTCGCCAGGCTCACGGCGCTGGCGCCGGATGGAAGCCTCGTCTTTCACCAGGGCGTGAGCGACGAGGAATACGCGGGCATCCTCTCCGGGGCGACCGCTCTCGTGACGGCGTCTCTCAACGAGGGCTTCGGGCTTCCGCTCATCGAGGCCATGGCAGGGGGCACCCCGGTCGCCGTCAGCGACATCGACATCTTCCGCGAGATCGGCGCCGACGCCGCAGAGTACTTCGATCCGCGCGACCCGCAGTCGTTCGCCGACGCCATACACCGACTGGAGGACCCGGGGGAGTGGCGGCGGCGTTCCGCCGCCTCGCGCTCCCGCGCGGCAGACTTCAGCTGGGACAACTCGGCGCGGGCCCTCCTCGACACGCTCATCGCGGTGCACGAGGCGCGCAACGGCGGCGCGGCGGCGGCCGGCTAGCGCCGGACGGCGTCCCTGCCCTCGATCGCGTTCTGCTCGTCGAGATCGTCGGTTCCGCATTCGAGCGACAGTTCGTCGATGGGATCGTCGAACGCGACCAGCTCAAGCGAACCGTCGACGTACTCGAAGCTGTGCACGGATCCGTTCGTGATCGCCCCCGGCCGAAGGTGCGGGTCGACGGCGTCCAGCACCGAACGGATCACGCCGCCATGGCTCACGACGATGAGCGACTGGCCCGGGTGCTCTGCCGCCAGGCCGATGAGTGCGGGAATGACCCGCTCCGCAACCTCCGCGTGCGTCTCGCGTCCGGGCACCGCCGTGTCACCCGGGTAGTCTGCCTCGATCTGCTGCCAGTCCAGACCCTCTGCCGCACCGTAGTTGCGCTCGACGATGGCGGGGATCCGCCGCGGCGCAGGCAGGGAGAGCCGGCTGGCGATGATGCTCGCCGTGTCGTACGCCCGTGACAGCGGACTGGAGAAGATCCCGTCCCACTCGCGACGTGCCAACAGCTCCGCGGTGGTGGCGGCCTGGGCGCGCCCCGTGTCGTTGAGCGGGATGTCCGTTGTGCCCTGGATGCGCCGCTGCGCGTTCCAGTCGGTCTCGCCGTGGCGCACGAGGTAGAGCGAGGTCATCGCCTCAGTTTAGGGGCGACGCGGAGATCAGCCGAGCAGCCGTTCGCGCAGCATGACGAGCGTCTCCGTCGTTCCCGCGTCGATCTTCACCGTCGCGCGCGGATCGCCCTTTGTGATGCCGCGGTTGATGATGACGACCGGAAGATGGCGACGGGTCGCGTGATCGAGCAGCCGAATGCCGGAGTTCACGACGAGCGAGGATCCCGCGATCACGAGGGCATCGGCCTTCTGCACGAGCGCGCTCGCCTCGACGAACTTCTCCTTCGGGATGAACTCGCCGAAGTAGACGATGTCCGGCTTCAGCATGCCACCGCAGTTGGCGCACACCGGCACCTCGAAGTCCTCGACGGACGCGACCTCGACATCGCCGTCCGGACCGAGCTGCACTGCGCCGGCATCCGCGAGCCATGGATTGAGGGCGATGATGTGGGCTGCGATGTCCGTGCGGGCGTAGAGCTGTCCGCAGGCGAGGCAGCGCACACGATCCATCGTGCCGTGCAGGTCGACGACCCGCTGGGACCCCGCCCGCAGGTGAAGGCCGTCGACATTCTGCGTGACGATGCCGTTCACGGCGCCGCCGAGCTCGAGGGCTGCGAGCGCCCGATGCCCCGCGTTCGGCTGTGCGCTGTCGAATCGCTCCCAGCCCAACTGGCTGCCAGCCCAATAGCGCTTGCGGAACTCGGGGTCGTCACGGAACTGTGCGAAGGTCATCGGCGTTCGCACCGGCGCGCCCTCGCCCCGGTAGTCGGGAATGCCGGAGTCCGTGCTCACGCCGGCTCCGGTCAGCACGGCGAATCGACGGCCCGTCAGGATGTCCGCGGCCGCGTCCACCAAGGCCAGGTGCTCCACGGCCCTCGCCGGGCGTTCGGCTGCGACTGACTGCGCCATCACAACTCCCTCGACCTCGAAGCGGAAGGATCCCGCCGACCAGAAAACCCGAGCCTCTTCACACCAAGACTAAACACATAAGTTTTCGGATATGTTTCGTGATGCTGGCAGTGTCCGCTTCCAGCGCAACGATCAGGGAGGCAGGCGCCGTGCGCATCGTCCCCCTCGAGAGCGCGGACGACACTGCGCTTGCCGACTATCGCGACCTCACGGACGTCGTGCTTCGGCGCCTCTCCGAGCCAGTGGGCGGGCTGTACATCGCGGAGTCGGCCAAGGTCATCGGCAGAGCGATCGCCGCGGGCCATCGACCGCGATCGGTGCTGACGCTCGAGAAGTGGTTGCCCGAGATCGAGCCCATGGTCGCCGCGATGGACATCCCCGTCTATGTGGGTGAGCCATCCGTGTTGGAGGGCGTGACGGGGTTCTCCATGCATCGCGGGGCCCTCGCCTCGATGCACCGCCCGGCGCTCCCCGGCGTGGAGGAGATCCTGGAGGGGGCAAGGCTCGTCGTGGTGCTCGAGGATGTCGTCGACCACACCAACGTCGGAGCGGTCTTCCGCTCGGTCGCGGGACTCGGCGCAGACGCCGTGCTCGTCACCCCGCGTTGCGCGGACCCGCTCTACCGACGAAGCGTGCGCGTGAGCATGGGCACGGTGCTTCAGGTGCCGTGGACGAGGCTCCCGGACTGGCCGGACGG
>JAATFJ010000345.1 GCA_015655255.1 Actinomycetales bacterium
CACGAGGTGCGCCGCGACGGCGAGATCATCCCGCTCACCCCGCTGGAGTTCCAGCTGCTCACCGCGCTCGGCTCCAAGCCCCAGCAGGTGTTCTCCCGGGAGATGCTGCTGGAGCAGGTGTGGGGCTACCACTACAAGGCGGATACGCGTCTCGTCAACGTGCACGTGCAGCGTCTGCGCGCCAAGGTCGAGCTCGATCCCGACAACCCCAAGATCGTTATGACGGTGCGGGGCGTCGGCTACCGTGCCGGCAACGCCGGCTAGGACGGGCGGATGAGGGCGAGCGGGCCGATTCCCGCCCCGGTCTCCCGCTGGCGGAGCTGGGTGGGCGACATCACGGGACTGTGGCGGCGATCGTTGCGCTTCCGTATCGTCACGATCACGCTCGCGCTGTCCTCCCTCGCGATCTTCATCACGAGCTTCACCCTCGTGCTCGTCGTGCAGAACGACCTCTTCGAGTCACGCAAGGAGCAGGTGCTCGACGATGCGCTCCGGGCCGCCGCCGCCGCGCAGGACACGCTCAACTCCGCCGACGTCACCGACGACCCCGCAGCACTGCGCAAACTGTGGAACCAGCTGCGTTACGACGTGAGCAGCGCCTCCTCTTCGAACCTCGTCGCGGCATTCCCCGAGGAGGGGGGGCGCGTCGGTTCCGGCATCCTGCCGTTCACGCAGGGGCTCAGCAGCGACCTGCTCAGCGACGGTCTCCGCGAGCGGGTGCGCGAGCTGCCGGACAGTCAGTTCTGGCAGTCCGTCACCCTCCCCGCCACGGAGGGGAGCCCCGTTCCCGGCATCGTCGTGGGCCAGCAGCTCATCATGCCCGAGGTGGGCGAGGTCGAGCTATACATCGCCTACGATCTCGCCGACGCCGATCAAACCCTGCAGTTCGTGCAGCGCGCGATGTGGCTCGCCGGTCTCGCGCTCATCGCCCTCATCGGGGGAATCTCCTGGATCGTGCTGCGCTCCGTTTCCGCGCCCATCAGTGAGGCCTCCACGACGAGTGCGCGCCTCGCCGCAGGCGATCTCGAGGTGCGCCTCCCCGTCCACGGAGAGGACGAGCTCGCCACCCTCGCGACATCGTTCAACGCCATGGCGGACAGCATTCAGTCGCAGATCAAGGAACTCGGCGAGCTCTCCCTCGTGCAGCAGCGCTTCGTCTCCGACGTCTCCCACGAGCTGCGCACGCCGCTGACGACCATCCGCCTCGCGGCCGATATGCTCAACGACCAGCGCAGCCAGTTCGATTCCACGACGGCGCGCACAGCCGAGCTGCTGCACACCCAGGTGCAGCGCTTCGAGACGCTTCTCGCCGACCTGCTGGAGATCAGCCGCTATGACGCGGGGTCCGTGCAGCTCGAGCGCGAGCCCACGAGCCTTGCCCAGACCGCGGAGGACGTTATCGAGCAGATGCGCCCGCTCGCCGAGGGCCGCGGCTCCGCGCTGCGCCTCGTCGCACCCGGCGGGTACTCTCCTGTGGAGATCGATCCGCGCCGCGTGCGCCGTATCCTCCGCAACCTCATCGGCAATGCCATCGAGCACGGCGAGGGGCAGCCCATCGTCGTGAGTGTGGACAGCAACCAGCACGCCGTCGCCGTCGGCGTGCGCGACTACGGGATGGGCATGAGCCCCGAGGATGCCGTGCGCGTCTTCGACCGGTTCTGGCGCGCCGATCCCTCTCGGCAGCGCACCATCGGCGGTACGGGGCTCGGCCTGTCGATCGCCCTCGGCGATGCGACGCTGCACGGAGGTACGCTGCAGGTGTGGTCCGAGCTCGGCGTGGGCACGCACTTCGTGCTCGCTCTTCCTCGGCAGGACGGCGAATCCGCCGAGCCGTCGCCCATTCCCGTGGAGCCGCAGGAGACGCTCTCCGATCTCGCCGGCGTCACCGAGCCCATCGAGATCGAGGGGCTGAGCGCCGTGCGGGACGAGGATGAGAGGGGTGAGGAGAGACGATGAACGCACGAGGTCGGCGTATCTGCGCGTTCCTGGTGGTGCTGCTGCTCCCACTCGCGGGCTGCGCGAGTCTGCCCACCTCGGGCCAGGTCCAAGTGGGCAACAACACCGATGATGCCGAGGCGCCGCCGGAGATTCAGAGCCTGCCGTCCGGTCCCGTCTCCGATGGCAGTCCCGAGCAGATCGTCGAGGGCTTCCTCGATGCCGTGATCTCGCCGACGGACGGATGGAAGACGGCGAAGGAGTTCCTCACCTCCGATCTCTCCTCGCCCGAGGAGGCATCGGCGTGGAAGCCCAGCGCCGGGGTGACGATCGACACGAGCGCCCTGGACCGCGATATCGTCTCCGACGTCGCCGTCGACGACGAGGAGGCCACCGAGGCGCATGTCACCGTACAACTCGACGAGGTGGCGCATGTCGACACCGTCGGCTCGTATACGGAGGTCACGGCCGAGGGCGTCGCGAAGGC
>JAATFJ010000117.1 GCA_015655255.1 Actinomycetales bacterium
CTTCGCCCTCGTCGTCGTCGGTGAGGACCGGGTCCCCGCGGCCTTCGCCGCCGCGCGCGACTGGGTCGCGGAGGACGCACGATGACCCTCGTCGGGGTCTGGGGCGCGGGACGCGAGGGGCGCGCTATCGCCGCCCGCCTCACGGCACAGGGCGACGACGTGCTCGTCGTCGACGAGCGTGCGGACGCGGATCGCCCCGAGGGGCTCGATGCACGCGCCGAGTACCGTGCCGGATCGCTCGCCCCGCTCCTCGCCCGGGAGATCGTCGTGTGCAGTCCCGGCGTGCCCGGCGTCCACCCGTTCCGGGAGGAACTGCGTGCCGCGGGCGTGCGGCTCACGAGCGTGACCGACTTGTGGATGCAGGCGCATGCCGCCGACACGATCGGCGTCACAGGGACGAAGGGGAAGAGCACGACGACGACTCTCATCGCCGGTCTCCTCACCGCCGCGGGGCTGGACGCCCAGCTGGGCGGCAACATCGGCATCCCGCTCGCCGACCTTCGCGATGACGCCGTGGCGACCGCCGCGGAGCTCTCCAGCTACCAATGCGCCTCGCTCACCGTCTCGCCCCGTGTCGCCGTCGTCACGAGCCTCTACGAGGACCACCTCCCCTGGCACGGCTCCCGCGACCGCTATCTGCGCGATAAGACTCGCATCTTCACCGAGGGCGCCGAGGTCCTCGTCTGCAGCGCGCAGGCGATGAACGAGCTGAAGAAGCTCGGCGTTCCCCTCCCCGCGCGGGTGCACATCTGCGACGAAGGGGACTTCTCCCGGTTGGAGGGCATCGAGCTTCCCCCGGCCCTGCGCCTCGCCCAGAACCGCGGTAACTTCGTGCTCGCGATCCTCGCCGCGGAGGAATGGCTCGGCCGCTCTCTGCGCGCCGAAACGATCACCCGTGCGGCACACGATTTCTCCCCTCTCCCGCACCGTCTGGAGCTCGTCGCGGAGAAGGATGGCGTGCGCTACATCGACGACACCCTCTCCACGATCCCGCAGAGCGTCGCCGCGGCGCTCGCCTCGATCGAGGGGGACGTCATCCTGCTCCTCGGCGGGCAGGAGCGCGGCATCGACTACGCGCCGCTCACCGCGGCGCTCGACGCCCACGAGCCGCGTCCGCGCATCGTCACGATGCCGGAAAATGGGGAGCGCATCGCACAGGAGTACCGCGCGGAGCATCCGGAGTGCGTCGTCTCCGCAGACTCCCTCGAAGACGCCGTGCGCACGGCCGCCGCTATCGCGACACCGGGCACGACGGTCGTCCTCTCCCCGGGCGCACCGAGTTTCGATCGGTTCCGCGATTTCGCCGATAAGTCGCGCGTCTTCGTGCACACGGTCGAGGAGCTCACGGGTACGGCTTTGCCTCATCGGCAATGAGTTCGGCACGCCCGATCTGGAGCGCTGCGCCCCATAGAATCGGGAAGGCGCGCACCGCGCCTGAGAACACTTCGGACCCGAGAGAAGCACGAATGAACACCACCCTCCGCAAGGATGGACGCACCGTCGACCAGCTCCGCCCCGTCACCATCGAGCGCGGGTGGAGCGCTCAGGCGGAGGGCAGTGCGTTGATCTCATTCGGGGGGACGAAGGTGCTGTGCACGGCCTCCTTCACGAGCGGTGTGCCCCGCTGGCTCACCGGTAAGGGCAAGGGCTGGGTGACGGCGGAGTACGCGATGCTCCCGCGCGCGACGAACTCCCGCAACGACCGCGAAAGCGTCAAGGGCCGGATCGGCGGCCGCACCCACGAGATCTCCCGCCTCATCGGCCGTGCGCTCCGCGCCGTCGTCGACACCAAGGCGCTGGGCGAGAACACCCTCGTCATCGATTGCGATGTATTGCAGGCCGATGGCGGCACCCGCACCGCAGCGATCACGGGCGCTTACGTCGCCCTCGCCGATGCGATCGAATGGGGCCGGGCCAAGGGCTTCGTCGCCAAGAACAGCACGCCGCTGCGCGATTCGGTTTCCGCCGTCTCCGTGGGCATCATCGATGGCACGCCCATGCTCGATCTGGCATACGTCGAGGACGTGCGTGCCGAGACCGATATGAACATCGTCGTCACCGGGCGCGGGCTCTTCGTCGAGGTGCAGGGCACCGCGGAGGGCGCGCCCTTCGACAAGCGCGAGCTGGACGCCCTGCTGGAGCTCGGCGTGAACGGTTGCGCGGAGCTGCGCAGCGCGCAGCTCGCCGTCCTGGAGGCGCCGGGGCGATGACCGTGTCGCGCGTCGTCCTCGCCACGCACAACACGCACAAGGTTGCCGAGTTCGCGCAGATCGTGGCGCGCACACGCCCCGATCTGGAGGTCGTGGGTTATGACGGACCGGAGCCTGTCGAGGACGGCGTGACCTTCGCCGACAACGCTCTGCTCAAAGCCCGTGCGGCCGTCGCCCATACGGGTCTTCCCGCGCTTGCCGACGACTCCGGCATCTGCGTAGATGTGCTCGGTGGGTCCCCGGGCGTCTTCTCCGCTTACTGGGCGGGGCAGAAGAAGGATGCGGCGGCGAATCTCGCCCTGCTCCTCGACCAGCTCGCCGACATCGCCGATCCCCATCGCGCCGCGCAGTTCGTCTCCACGATCGCGCTCGTCACCCCGGCTGGCGAGGAGCGCACCGTCGCGGGCGTGTGGCCGGGGAGGCTCGCCCGGAGAGCCTCCGGTGCGGGTGGCTTCGGGTATGACCCGATCTTCATCCCCGACGGCCAGCCGGAGGGGAGCGCGCGCACGGTGGGCGATTTCAGCGATGCGGAGAAGCAATCACAATCGCATCGCGCCCGCGCCTTCTCGGCGCTCATCCCGCTGCTCTCGGCGCTCTGAGGCGCGCGCGGCGACTGAGAATCGTTACCCTTCCCGACTGTGTGAAAACCGGTCTGACCGAACCTTTTCGGACATAGCCTTGGGGCATGCACGATCACGCACACGAGAACGTCGAGGGCATTCGCGGTGGAAGCAACCGCCGCCTCCTCACGATCTCGCTGTGCCTGACGGCGACGGTCATGGCCGTGCAGGTCGTCGGGGCGATCTTCACCGGTTCGCTCGCCCTGCTCGCGGATGCAGCGCATATGTTCACCGATGCCTCCGCCCTCGTCGTCGCCCTCATCGCGAGCGCCGTCGCCGGGCGCCCCGCGGACGAGCGGCGTACCTTCGGCTATCAGCGCGCAGAGGTGTTCGGTGCGCTCATCAACGCCGTCGTCCTCATCGTCCTCGCGCTCTCCATCGCGGTTGAGGGCGTGCGGCGCCTGCTGGATCCCGCAGAGACCGAGGTCGCGGGCGGGCTCATGCTCCTCGTCGCCGTCGTGGGGCTCGTAACGAACGCGGTGTCGATGTGGCTGCTGAGCGCGGCGCAGAAGACGAGCATCAACGTGCACGGCGCCTACCTGGAGGTGCTCGGCGATCTGCTGGGCTCCGTCGCGGTGATCGTCGCCGCGATCGTCATCATGACGACCGGCTGGGTGCCCATGGATGCCCTCGCCTCGCTCCTCATCGCCGCGATGATCGTCCCGCGCGCCATCTCCCTGCTCCGCGAGGTGTTCTCCGTGCTCTCCGAATCGGCGCCGAAGAACACCGCGGTGGGCGACATACGGACCCACCTGCTCGCCTTCGGGGGCGTGACGAGCGTGCACGATGTGCATGTGTGGCAGCTCACTCGTGGCGCCCCCGTCTTCAGCGCCCATGTGCGCGTCGATCCGGAGATGCTCATCGACGGGCACACAGCCGAACTTCTCGAGGAGATGCAGGGCTGCCTCGCCGCGCACTTCGACGTCGATCACTCCACGTTCCAGATCGAACCCGAGGGACGTCAGGAGTGCGAAGAGGCACACGCCTGAGCGTTCAGGCGGTGCCGCTCTCCTTCGCTGTGGCGAGTTCCTTCTTCGACTTGTGCCGCTCCGAGAGGTAGTGGAACAGCGCGATGAGCGCCGTGCCGAAGACTGCGGCGAGCAGGATGAGGTCGATGTACTTCACGACGAGATCGCTGATCCACGGAATGAAGGCGATGACGTAGCCGAGCATCGTGAGCCCGAAACCCCACAGCAGGGCGCCGATGAGGTTGTAGAGGCTGTAGCGCCGCCAGGGCATATGGCCGACGCCTGCGGCGACGGGGACGAAGGTACGCACCATAGGCACGAAGCGCGCGATGATGACCGTGAGCCCACCAAAACGCTCGAAGAACGCGTTCGTACGCTCGACGTTGCGTTTGCTGAAGAGCCCGGAATCCTTGCGCTCGAAGACCGCGGGCCCGCCCTTATGGCCGATGAGATACCCGACCTCGCCGCCCACGAAGGCGGAGAGCGCGATGAGCAGCGCGACGATCCAGATGTTCACGCCGAAGATGTTGCTCGTGTGGGTGAGCAGACCCGAGATCACGAGGAGGGTGTCGCCGGGGAGAAGGAAGCCGACGAGCAGTCCCGTCTCGGAGAAGATGATGAGGCAGACGACGAGAAGCGCCCAAGGGCCGGTGCGATCGATGATGTACGCCGGATCGAGCCAGGGGAGAAGAGCGAGGTGGTGCATTTTTTCCCGTCATGCAGGGTGCGGCGGTGAATGGGTATGCGCTGCTGCGGCGCTTCTCCCAGGCTAGGGGGAAGACCTGGGAAGACGCGGTGACGAGCTTTCCCGGCTCTTCGCAGTTGAGGGTGTAGCGGGGGTGCATGCGGCGGTGGCTGGATAGGGGTCGAGGTCCCCCGAGGATGGAAGTTCCTACGCTCGCCATCCGGAAGACCTCGACGTGTTCAACGCTACCTTCGCGACTCCTGA
>JAATFJ010000257.1 GCA_015655255.1 Actinomycetales bacterium
CACTCCGATGAGCGCGGTGTTCGCGTCATCACCAGAGGCGAGACCGGAAAGACCAAAGTCGGAGAACGGATTGCCCGCGAAGGCGAATGGGCTGTCCACGGCCGTCATGTTGAAGCCGTACAGGATCCAGAGCACCGCGATCAGCCCGATGGAGCCGAAGCTCATCATCATCATGCTGACGACGCTCTTCGCCTTAACGAGTCCCCCGTAGAAGAACGCGACGCCTGGCGTCATGAGCAGAACCAGCGCCGTCGCGGTAATACCCCACGAGATGTTGCCGGGAGCATCCATAGGAAAACCTCACATCCGAAGTAATAGAGAGCTTCAGTGTGTCGAGGTCCGATTTCTGATATGCGCGAGCTTTGTTTCGTCGCCGTTACAGACGGGCTCCGTGGGTAACCATCAGGTTACGTGGGACTGGTGGTCTCCGCTGAATGCGTCAGTGCGTTGAGTCGAGAGATGGCGCGGAGGTACTTCTTCCGGTATCCCCCGCCGAGCATCTCCTCCGAGAAGACGCGATCCAGACCGACGCCCGTCGCGACGAGAGGGATCTGCGCATCGTAGAGCCTGTCGACGAAGGCGACGAGACGCAGCGCCTCCGACTGGTCGGTGAGCACCCGCACGTCGCGCAGCCCCACGAGGGAGAGACCGTCGATCATGCGGATATAGCGCGAGGGATGCACCTGGGCGAGATGTGCGATGAAGCCGTCGAAGTCATCGTCGGACACGGTGCCGTCGACCTCGGAGAGGGCATGCGCGTAGCCGTCCTCGTCCTGCACGAGGGAGGTCCCGTCGATGGATCGCTGACGGAAGTCCACGCCATCGATGCGGATCGTCTGGAAGCGGTCCGCCATGTGCTGGATCTCGCGGAGGAAGTCCTGCGCGGCGAAGCGCCCCTCCCCCAGTGCGTTCGGCGGTGTGTTCGACGTCGCAGCGAGACGGGTTCCCGAGGGGACGAGCTCGCCGAGGAGACGGGTCATGACCATGGTGTCGCCCGGATCATCGAGCTCGAACTCGTCGATGCACAGCAGATCGGCTCCGCGGAGGAGGTCGACGGTGTTCTTGTATCCCATCGCGCCCACCAGGGCGGTGTACTCGATGAAGGAGCCGAAGTACTTCCTCCGGGCGGGAACGGCGTGGTAGATCGCGGCGAGCAGATGTGTCTTGCCCACCCCGAAGCCTCCGTCGAGGTACACGCCGGGCTTGAGTGCGGGTTCCTTCTTCGACCGCCCGAAGAATCCGGTCCTCTTCGTCGGCGCTCCTGCCGTGGCGAAATGCTGCAGCAGTTCCTTCGACTCCGCCTGCGAGGGGTACTCGGGATCGGCCCGGTAGCTCTCGAACGTGGCGCCGTCGAACTGCGGCGGCGGGACGAGACTCGCGAGCATCTCGGCACCGCTCATGGTCGGCTCGCGGTCGGCGAGATGGACGATGAGGGCACCGGTCGCGGGAGTCATTCGTTTCCTATGTCGAAGTCTTACGATTCGCGCGCGGGCGCACAAGATCGGATCTATCGTCGATGGGGACGGCTCCACACTACGCCGTCACGGTGCGAGGACACTCGTGCCGGGAGCACACCCTTTCGCCGAGGAGCCACCGTGACCATCGAGATCGATTCTTCCAGCCCGAAGTTCGCCGAGTACGCCGAGCCGGGACGCCTCGTGAGTACGAGCTGGCTCGCCGAACACCTCGGTGAGCCGGGCCTGGCCGTCGTCGAGTCCGACGAGGACGTGCTCCTCTACGAGACGGGCCACATCCCCGGAGCTGTCAAGGTCGACTGGCACACCGAGCTCAACGACCCCGTCGTGCGCGACTACGTCGACGGGGAGGGCTTCGCGAAGCTCCTCAGTCGCAAGGGCATCGCCCGCGACGACACGGTCGTCATCTACGGTGACAAGAACAACTGGTGGGCGGCCTACGCGCTCTGGGTGTTCTCGCTCTTCGGCCACGAGGACGTCCGCCTCCTCGACGGCGGCCGCGACCGCTGGATCGCCGAGGGCCGCGAGCTGACGACCGCACCGTCGACGAAGGCGCCCACCGAATACCCCATCGTCGAGCGGGACGACACCCTGCTGCGCGCCTATAAGGAGGATGTGCTCGCCCACCTCGGCAAGCCCCTCATCGACGTTCGCTCCCCTGAGGAATACAGCGGGGAACGCACCACCGCTCCCGCCTACCCGGAGGAAGGCACGCTGCGCGCGGGCCACATCCCCACAGCGCAGAGCGTGCCGTGGGGCAAGGCAGTCGCGGAGGACGGTGGATTCAAGAGCCGTGCGGAGCTCGACGCCATCTACAAGGACGGTGCGGGTCTCTCCGACGGCGACGAGGTCGTCGCCTACTGCCGTATCGGGGAGCGTTCCAGTCACACCTGGTTCGTGCTCAAGCACCTTCTCGGCTTCGAGAACGTCCGCAACTACGACGGCTCCTGGACCGAGTGGGGCAGCGCGGTGCGCGTCCCCATCGTCACGGGATCGGAGCCGGGCACGCTCTGAGCGTGTGACAATGTCAGGAATGAGCACCACGCACGTTCCTGAGACCCTCGCGGAGATCCGCGACGACTTCCTCGACCTGCCGGAATCGGAGCGTCTGCAGTTGCTGCTGGAGTTCTCGCAGGAGCTGCCCGAGGTCCCCGTGGAACTGGCGAACTTCCCCGAGATGTGCGAGCGCGTTGCGGAATGCCAATCGCCCGTCTACATCTACGTCTCCGTCGAGGACGGTGTTGTCGCGATGCACGCAACCGCTCCTCGCGAGGCACCGACGACGCGCGGCTTCGCGAGCATCCTCGTGCAGGGCATCACGGGGCTCTCCCCCGATGAGGTCCTCGCCATCCCCGACGACTATCCGCAGAGCATCGGCCTTACGCGCGCCGTGTCGCCGCTGCGGATCGGCGGGATGACGGGGATGCTCATGCGGGCGAAAAAGCAGGTGCGCCAGAAGCGCTGAGGTCTCAGGCCGAGGGCGCCACGTCCTGCGCGGTCGACGCACCATCGAGGCCGTGCGCATTCGCCCACTCCACGATGGCCTCCGTCCATCCGTCCTCGTCGTAGTTCCAGATCTTCGTGTGCCGGGCGACGCGGAACGTCCGCATCGTCACGATGTCCGGACGCGCCTCGGCGAGTGCATGCGAGGCATCGGAGGGGACGTAGCCGTCGTCGTCGCTGTGCAGAAGGAGAATGGGCACGTGCAGCTCGTCGGCGCGCGCCA
Source organism: Actinomycetales bacterium (assembly GCA_015655255.1). The sequence goes on from JAATFJ010000257.1 coordinate 3,202, forward strand.
CCATGTCCAGCCGGTCGAAGCGGATCGCCTCATCTGCTCCGCTCAGCCGTGCCGTGAGCGGCGAGGACAGCGCCGACATCGCGAGATCGGGCAGCGGGCCGCGCACACCCGTCTCCTTCGCCTGGAAACGGAGGACCGTACGCCAGTCGACGACCGGCGAGTCGAGGACGAGGCCGACGATCGCGTCACGATGCCCCGAAGACACGAGTGTCTGCAGAGCGATCGCACCGCCCATCGACCAGCCCATGAGCACGATGCGCTGCGCGCCGTGCCGCAGGGCGTGGCCGATCGCCGCATCGACATCGTGCCATTCGGCCACGCCCAGCGCATAGCCGCCCGTGCGGCTCCGCGGCGCCTCGCCGTCGTTGCGGTAGGAGACGACGAGGGTCGGCATCCCCATCGCGTGGAAGACGGGGACGGCCCGGAGGCATTCCGCGCGCGTCGCGCCGCGCCCGTGCACCTGCACGACCCACGTCGAAGAGGAAGCGGGGAAATACCAGGCGGGGCACGGTCCCGATGGCGCGCCAATGAGCACGCCTTCCCACGGCAGATGCAGTTCGGACGGCGTCGTGTAATACCACCCGCTGAACGCGGCACCCCGGTCCAGACCCTTGCCGGGCTCGATCTGGGTGAGGAGTTTGCGTCGCACGCGCGCGCTGTCCAGGCTGAGCACGGTGCCGAGCTTCACATAGCCGTTGCCGCCGCCCGTGAACAGACCATAGCGGCCGGGGAGTTCCGTATCGGCCGTGCGGGACAACTCGATGGTCTGCGCGGCCGTGTCCACCGCGAGGATCTGCGTATCGGTGCGACGATTCGTCGGCGTGACGACCTTTCGAGCGACGACGAGGACGAACATCGCCGTCCCGACGACGAACGCGATCGCTGCGGGGACCAGCAGAGCGACGGCGTGCCTGAGAGTCTTCATCGCTTCCTGACTCTAGCCTGTTGGCGTGACCGCACATCCCGCCGCCGGAGCGTTCTTCCAGAGAACGACGGAAGAACTGCGCGCCACGCTCTTCCGTGGCGACATCACGGTGCGCGAGATCGCGGCGCCGCAGGGCCTCGCGCCCTTCTCGTTCGCCTTCGCCGCGGATGTGCGTCCCGACGATCACGGCGACTCGGCGTACGGCACGGGCCGCTTCGTGCTCCTGCACGACCCGGAGAAGCCCGCGGCGTGGAACGGCGCCTGGCGGATTGTCTCCTTCGCCCAGGCTCCGCTGGAGCCGGAGATCGGCACCGACCCGCTCCTCGCCGACGTCGCCTGGTCTTGGCTCGTGGACGCCCTGGAATCCCGTGGTGCCCACTACCACTCCGCCTCCGGGACCTCGACGAAGACCCTATCCAAGGGATTCGGCGGCCTTGCCGCGGAGGGCGATGGTGCGCAGATCGAGGTGCGCGCATCGTGGACCCCCGAACCCGAATTCCTCCCGCATGCGGAGGCCTGGGTGGAGTTCGTCGGCATGCTCGCCGGCCTCCCCCCGGGAGCAGAGAACATCGATGTGCTGAGCGCACGGAAGGCGTCACGTGCCTGATTACTTTGTGACCGATACGGCACCGGCCTTCGCCGCCGCCTGCGAGGCTCTGGCAGCGGGGACGGGACCTGTCGCTGTGGATGTCGAACGCGCCTCCGGCTTCCGCTATTCGCAGCGCGCCTACCTCGTGCAGGTGTTCCGGCAGGATGCGGGCGTCTTCCTCTTCGATCCTCCGGCGATCGGGGACTTCGCCCCTCTGCAGGCGGCGATCGGCGAGACGGAATGGGTGTTCCACGCCGCGAGCCAAGACCTCCCCTCGCTGCGCGAGCTCGCCCTCGACCCGCCGTCGATCTTCGACACGGAGCTCGCCTCCCGCCTCCTCGGCCATGAGCGCGTGGGGCTCGGCGCCGTCGTCGAGGAAACCCTGGGCATCACTCTCAAGAAAGAGCACTCTGCGGCCGACTGGTCCACGCGTCCGCTCCCGGAATCCTGGCTCGAGTACGCAGCCCTCGATGTTCTCTATCTCCTCGACGTCGAAGAGATCCTTCGCCGCGAACTCCGCGAACAGGGGAAGACGGAGTTCGCCGAGGAGGAGTTCGCCCATACCCTCGCCGTGCAGCCCAAGCCGCCCCGGGAGGAGCCCTGGCGACGCCTGCGCGGCCTGCACAGCGTCCGCGGAGGACGGAACCTCGCCGTCGCACGCGCGCTCTGGGAGGCACGAGAGTCCTACGCCCGTGAGCAGGATCTCGCACCCGGACGTCTCGTTCCCGACCGGGCGCTTGTGGCGGCCGTCCTCGCCAATCCGCAGAGCAAGAGCGCTCTCGCGCACGTCGCTGATTTCACCGGACGGGCGAGCAGATCGCAGTTGGATCGGTGGTGGAACGCGATCGTCGAGGGACGCGCGAGCACCCTTCCTCCGCGGGAGCGTGCGGCTGCGCACGACACGATGCCGAACCACCGTTCCTGGCCGGAGCGCTTCCCCGAGGCCGATGCGCGCCTCAAGGCCGCACGTGCGGCAGTGGAGCAGAGGGCGGAAGAACTGCACATGCCCACCGAGAACCTACTCACCCCGGACTTCGTCCGCCGACTCTCCTGGGAACCGCCCGCTACGACGCCGGAGGCGATCGGCGCGTCACTCGGGGAGCTCGGCGCACGGCCCTGGCAAATTGACGAGACCGCACAGCGGATCGCCGACGCCTTTGTAGAGGCCGCGCAAGCGAGCGCCGAGGGCGTCCCTCAGGATTCGTAGAATCGACCCAAGCGATTCGGAGGGGGATTTGCATCCTCCTACGCTGGGAGTATTCCCCACAACAATGGAGGCAGAGTGGCCGAAATCTCCGATGTCTACTTCGTCGATGGCGTTCGCACCCCGTTCGGGCGCGCCGGAGAGAAGGGCATGTACTGGAACACGCGAGCAGACGATCTCGCGGTCAAAGCAACCATCGGACTCCTGGAGCGCAACGGTTCCGTCCCCCTCGACCGCATCGACGACGTGGCCATCGCCGCCACCTCGCAGACGGGCGACCAGGGACTGACGCTGGGACGTTCCGTCGCGATCCTCGCCGGGCTCCCCCAATCGGTGCCGGGGCTCGCGATCGAGCGCATGTGCGCGGGGGCGATGACGAGCGTGACGACGATGGGCGCATCGATCGGGATCGGGATGTACGACCTCGCTCTCGCCGGCGGCGTCGAACACATGGGGCGCCACCCCATCGGCGCGAACGCGGATCCCAACCCGCGCTTCGTCGCAGAGAAGATGGTCGATCCCGGTGCGCTGAACATGGGTGTCACGGCAGAGCGCATCTTCGACCGATTCCCGCACCTCACCAAGGAGCGCTCCGACCGCTACGGCATGCTCAGCCAGCACAAGGTGCAGGCCGCTTATGACGCAGGCAAGATCCAGCCCGACCTCGTGTCCGTCGCCGTCAAGAGCGCCGATGGCGCATGGGGGCTCGCTACGGAGGACGAGGGCCGCCGGCCCCAGACGACGATGGAGGACCTCGCCGGTCTGAAGACCCCGTTCCGTCCGCACGGACGCGTGACGGCGGGAACCTCGTCGCCGCTCACCGACGGAGCGACGATGTCGCTCCTCGCGGGGACCACGGCGGTCAAGGAGCTGGGCCTCACGCCGAAGATGAAGCTCGTCTCCTTCGCATTCGCGGGCGTGCAGCCGGAGATCATGGGCATCGGCCCCATCCCCTCGACGGAGAAGGCCTTGAAGAAGGCGGGGCTCACGATCGATGACATCGGCCTCTTCGAGCTCAACGAGGCCTTCGCGGTCCAGGTCATCTCCCTGCTCGACCACTTCGGCATCGCCGACGACGACCCCCGCGTGAACCCCTGGGGCGGCGCCATCGCCGTCGGGCATCCGCTCGCGGCCTCCGGGGTGCGCCTCATGATCCAGCTCGCGGCGCAGTTCGCCGAGCGTCCGGACGTGCGCTACGGCCTCACGGCCATGTGCGTCGGCCTCGGCCAGGGGGGGTCCGTCATCTGGGAGAACCCGCACTACAACGGCAAGAAGCGGAAGTGAGGGGCACCGACATGACCGACTACGAAAAGATCGATTTCTCCCCCCTCCTCGCGCTCGCGGGCGACGAGGTCGTCACCCATTCCGTCGTGCGCGATGTACGTCTCGCTTCCGGCAAGGTGCTCGCCCTCGTCACCCTCGACAACGGCCGCGACCACACACGCCCCAACACGCTGGGACCGGCCACTCTCACTGAGCTGGGCGAGACCCTCGCCGCGCTCAGGACGCGCGCCGCATCCGGCGAGATCGACGCCGTTGGCATCACCGGGAAGCAGTACATCCTCGCGGCGGGAGCCGACCTGTCCGATATCTCGAAGGTCGGGTCGCGGGACAACGCACGGCTGATCGCACAGCTCGGCCATAAGGTACTCGGCTCGCTCGGCGAGCTGGGCGTGCCTTCCTTCGCGTTCATCAACGGGCTCGCACTCGGCGGCGGTCTGGAGATCGGGCTGAATTCCGACTACCGCACCGTCGACTCGTCCGCGGCGGCGATCGCTCTGCCCGAGGTGTTCCTCGGGCTCATCCCCGGCTGGGGCGGGGCGTTCCTGCCGCCGAATCTCATCGGCATCGAGAACGCCCTCGAAGTCGTCATCTCGAATCCGCTCAAGCAGAACCGCATGCTGCGCCCCCAGCAGGTCTTCGACCTGGGCATCGCCGATGCGATCTTCTCTCCGGCGAACTATCTCGAGGATTCACTTGCCTGGGCGGATGGCGTCCTCACCGGTGCGGTGAAGGTCGAGCGGAAGAACCACCCGGGCAAAATCGAGCGGCTCACGAAGTGGCCGATCGCGATCAAGGTCGCCCGCTCCATGCTTGAGTCGAAGATCGGCACGGAGCCGCGGTCCCCGTACAAGGCGCTGGAGCTCCTGGACAAGGCGAAGAGCGGGACGAAGGAGGAGGGCTTCGCCCGCGAGGACGAGGCTCTTGCCGAGCTCGTCACGGGCGATCAGTTCGCCGCGTCGATGTACGCTTTCGACCTTGTGCAGAAACGCGCGAAGCGTCCCGTGGGTGCACCGGACAAGAAGCTCGCCCGCCCCGTCACGAAGGTGGGCATCATCGGTGCGGGGCTCATGGCAAGCCAGTTCGCCCTGCTGTTCGTGCGCAAACTGCAGGTTCCCGTGCTCATCACCGACCTGGATCAGGCGCGCGTCGACAAGGGCGTCGCCTATATCCATGAGGAGATCGGGAAGCTGGAGGCGAAGGGGCGTCTCGACGCCGATGCGGCCAATAGGCTGCGGGGACTCGTGACGGGTACGACCGATAAGAGCCTCTACGCGGACTGCGACTTCGTCATCGAGGCGGTGTTCGAGGAGGTCGGCGTTAAACAGCAGGTGTTCGGTGAGATCGAGCAGATCATACCCAAGGATGCGATCCTCGCGACAAACACCTCCTCTCTGTCGGTGTCCGAGATCGGCGCGAAGCTCGCCCACCCGGAACGGCTCCTCGGCTTCCACTTCTTCAACCCCGTCGCGGTCATGCCGCTCATCGAGATCGTGAAGACCGACGCGACGACAGAGCAGGCGCTCGCGACGGCCTTCGTCGTGGCCCGCGGGCTCGGTAAGAACGCCGTGCTCACGGCGGATACACCCGGATTCGTCGTCAACCGTCTCCTCGCGAAGGTCATGGGTGAAGCGGCGCGCGCGGTCTACGAGGGCACTCCGGTTGCCGATGTGGAGAAGGCGTTCGGGCCGCTGGGGCTCCCGATGGGACCGTTCCAGCTCATCGACCTGGTCGGCTGGAAGGTGGCCGCGCACGTGCAGGACACGATGGCGGGGGCGTTCCCGGAGCGGTTCTACGCGAACGAGAACTTCCATGAGCTCGCCGCCCTCGACCAGGTCGTGGAGAAGGACAAGGGCGGCCAGGTGACCGGCTGGTCCAAAACCGCGGAGAAGATCGCGAAGAAGGCCGTCGGCTCCTCCCCCGTCCCCGCCGAGGAGATTCTTCGGCGCGTGCAGGATGGCCTCGCCCACGAGATCAAGCTCATGCTCGATGACGACGTGGTCCCCGAGGTCGAGGACATCGACCTGTGCCTCATCCTCGGCGCGGGCTGGCCGTTCATCGACGGCGGCGCCTCGCCGTATCTCGACCGCGAAGGTGCGTCCGAACGCGCCTTCGGTGGCACCTTCCACACGCCGCCGATCCGCGGGATCTTGTCGCACTGATGCGACAGTCGTGGGGTGGGCGCCAAAGCGTACCGCCCCACGACCGTGCGCGGGGAGGTCTCGCCATGAGCGCACCGCATCACGATCACGATGACAGGCGTGAGGAGGCACTCGTCTTCTCGTGGGCAGTGGCCTGGCGCGGCGGGTGGTTCACCTGGCGAGCTATCTGGCCGTGGTCGTCGTGCTCCTGGTAGCCTCGTCCGCGATCGGGGCCTTAAACTTCGCGGTGCTCTTCATCGCGTACTTCGGCGTCGGTATTCTCGTGAGCAGCTTGGTCGTGAGCCTCGACATGGTGCCTCTCGGGTACGTGATCTCGCTGCTCCTCCGTGTACAGAAACGAGTATCTGTCCACGTCCTCGCCCACACGCTCCTGGGGTTCCTCGCCTACACGCTCCGGGGGTTCCTCGTCGCCACCGCCATCACCGTGGTCATCGCCGGCATCGGCCGCATCTCCTGGAGCGGCCAGGCAACGTACCTCGTGATCTTCTTCACCGCCCCGATCATGCTCGCCGTGCCGCTCGGCTGGTGGTTGGCAGTTCGTGGCGTGATTCGCCCTGCACGGATCGACGAAGCACGTCAGCGAAAGTCCCTTCCCCGGCTCTGATCCCCCCGAGGAGCACGTCGACCACCGAGCGGAGACGTGGGGGCGGAAGCCGCAGCATCCGCCCCCACGGAGTGACGACTCAGACGAGCGAGCGAAGCACGTACTGCAGGATGCCGCCGTTGCGGTAGTAGTCCGCCTCACCGGGGGTGTCGATGCG
>JAATFJ010000152.1 GCA_015655255.1 Actinomycetales bacterium
GCGCGGATGCTCGACACGGGCCGCCTGCGCTTCAGCACGGACGTCGCCGAGGTGGCGGGAGCCGAGGTGCACTTCGTCGCGGTGGGCACCCCCCAGAGCGCCGACGGCGGGGCCGCGGATCTGCGGTACGTCGACGCGGCGATCGAGAGCATCCTGCCTTACCTGGCGGGGGGCGATCTCGTGGTCGGCAAATCGACCGTCCCGGTCGGGACGGCGGCGCGGCTGGCGGAGCGGATCGAGGGCTCGGGGGCGCGCTTGGCGTGGAATCCCGAGTTTCTGAGGGAGGGCTTCGCGATCGAGGACACCCTGCACCCGGACCGCCTCGTCTACGGTATCGGTCGGGGCGACGCCACCGCCGAGCGCATTCTGGACGGCGTGTACGCGGCGGCCGTTGAGCGGGGCACGCCCAAGGTGGTCGCGGACTATGCGACGGCCGAGCTCGTCAAGGTGGCGGCGAACGCCTTCCTCGCCACGAAGATCTCCTTCATCAATGCGATGGCGGAGGTTGCCGAGGCGACCGGGGCCGACGTGACCGGCATCGCCGACGCGATCGGCTACGACGCGCGGATCGGCAGGCGCTTCCTCAACTCCGGGCTCGGCTTCGGCGGGGGATGCCTGCCGAAGGACATCCGGGCGTTCATCGCGCGCGCGGACGAGCTCGGGGTCGGCAACTCCCTGGATTTCCTGCGGGAGGTCGACAAGGTCAACCTGCGGCGACGCGATCGCATGGTGCAACTCGTCACCGACGCGTTCGGTGGCGCGCTCGGCGGGCGCCGCATCGCGGTGCTGGGGCTGGCGTTCAAGCCGGAATCGGATGATGTGCGCGATTCGCCCGCGCTCGAGGTAGCGGCCCGGCTGGCCGCGCTCGGCGCGGACGTGGTCGCCACCGATCCACAGGCGATCGAGACCGCCCGTCGGCGCGAACCCGACCTGATCTACGCGGCCGACATCGATGACGCCATTCGCGATGCGGATGCGGTGCTCGTGCTCACGGAGTGGAAGGCTTACCAGGGACTCGACCCTCTGCATGCGGCAACGCTGGCGCGAGGCCGATGGGTGTTCGACGGGCGTAACTGCCTGGATCGCGCGACCTGGGCGGCCGCGGGCTGGACCGTGCGCGGTCTGGGGAGGCGCGACTAGTCGCGAACCTCGTCGCTCGCGGCCGCCTCATCCTCGAAGATTGCGGCTGCGGCGGCCTCGGCCTGTCGCTCGCGGGCGGTCAGCCCGTCGCGGCGGTGATGTCCGTAAACCCAGTACCGATATAGGACGAATCGGAAGGCCGTTCCCAACACGAGACCGATCACATTGCCAGAGATGTTGTCGGCGAGGAGTGACTGGAGGCCGAGCACATAGTGCGAGATCCACAGGCAGAGCAGGCCGATGAGCAGTCCACCCACCGAGACCGCGGAGAACTCCAGCAGTTCGAGCATGAAGTTCTTCCGGCGGTGCTCTCGGAACGTCCAATAGCGGTTGCCGAACCAGGTCACGAGCGTCGCCACGGCGACGGAGATGATCTTGGCTCCGATGGGTCCCTGAAAGAAATGTCCGCTGCCCGTCGCACCCAGGCGGAGCGCATTGAACACCCCGACATCGATGAAGTAGCCGAGCAGCCCGATGACCCCGAACTTGAGCACGTAGCGCACCAGCGTGTTGTACGCCCACCGAAGCAATCGGGAGAAGAGGGATGCGGTCGAATCGCCCGCCGGGTTCGCTGACATCGAGAGCGAGTCTATCCCCGTCGCACCGGGGGTTTTGCGCGTCTCGCTAGGGTTGAGGGATGAGTCCTCGAGTCGGTGTGGTGGGCGGCGGCCAACTCGCCCGCATGATGATCCCCGCCGCCATCAATCTCGGCATCGACCTGCACGTGCTGGCCGAAAACGCAGGAAGTTCCGCGCAGCTGGCCGCCACGGCGGTGGGGGACTACCGCGATGCCGCGGAAGTTCTGCGTTTTGCGCGGGAGGTGGACGTGGTGACCTTCGACCACGAGCACGTGCCGCAGGAGGTGCTGCGCGAGCTCGAGGCGTCCGGGGTCGCGGTCCGGCCCGGGGCCGACGCGCTGCTCTACGCGCAGGACAAGCTGCTCATGCGTGAGCGGCTCTCCGCGCTCGGGCTGCCCGTGCCGGACTGGGCGCGGATCGAGGACGCCGATCAGCTCGCCGTCTTCCTCGCCGAGCACGAGGGGCGCGCCGTCGTGAAGACGGCCCGCGGGGGCTACGACGGCAAGGGTGTGCGTGCGGTGTCCGCCGTCGAGGAGGTCGCGGACTGGCTCGCCGGGGGCGAGCCCCTGCTCGCGGAGGAGCTGGTCGACTTCCGGCGCGAGCTCGCGCAGTCCGTGGCCAGGCGTCCGTCGGGCGAGATCCGGGCATGGCCGGTGGTGGAGA
>JAATFJ010000127.1 GCA_015655255.1 Actinomycetales bacterium
GAGGGGAACGATGACGGTTACCTGCGCCGTCGCATCCCCGCCGACGATGAGCACGGTGCTCGCCGAGGCGTCGCGGGAGACGAGGGTGCCGGCCGTGGCGCTTCCCGTCGTCGCCCCGCGTAGCGCCGCGCGGAGCGGGTAGACGCCGGGGGCGAGCGTGCCAAGTTCTTCACTCGATACGGTCAGTGCCGTGCTCGTGGGGTCGGCCGAGGAGACGGCCGCGGAGTCCTCCGCCCGCACGGTCTCGAAGGTCCCGCTCGCGGTGCCATTGTCGAGCCAGGCCGTCACGGACGCGTCGTCGGTGAGCGCGGTGCGATTGAGGTCGACGGTGAGGTGGCCGACGGACAACTCGGTGCCCGTGTCGTTGGTGAGCGTCGCGGTGGCAAGGAGGGGACTGCCCTGGGCGATGACGCCGTTCGTCCCCACGGAGAGATGGAGGCTGACGACGGCCGTCGTCTCCTCCTCCGTCGTCGTCTCCGCCGACGCGAAGGACGCGCCGCCCCCTATCGCCATCGCGACGACGCCTGCGGCGACTGCGAAGAGGGCGAGCCGATGAACGCCGCGGCGCATGCGCGCGCGAACGCTCGATCGGGGGGTCATCGCGGTCATAGGGTCTTCCTCGGGCCCTAGCCGCCTGGCTCGCCGCCCGTGAGTTCTGACCCTGCGATTCTAGGCGGCTCCGGCAGGGAGATCCTAAAGGCGCGTAGAGTGACGGCCGTGTCCCACGCCTCCGTTCCCGGTGCTGAACCCGGCTTCGACGCCTCTTCTTCCCTCGCCCCGCTCGCCGATCCGGTGCGGTGCGCCGCGCTCGCCGTCGACCTCGATGCCGCTGACTTCCGATCCGAGCCGCTGCGGGCGCGGTGGGGGGCGGAGGCCGACGATGCGCTCGCACGCGGGATGCGAGAACCGATCCTCCGTGCCCTGGGAGACGATGACGGCGCCCTCGCGACACTCGGTCGCTTCTTCGTCATGGGGATGCCGCAGCCCCTTGCGGCGATCGCCGATGCTCTGCCTTCCCTCGGGATCTCGGGCCTCTTCGCGCTCCGCCTCGCCGCGGCGGAGGGCGCGGTCGCGCATCCGCTCGCCCTCATCCGCCCGCAGTCCTTCCTCGATGCGGACGGCGCGGGGGAGTGGTGGATCGCGAGCGATCTCGATGAGGTCGCACTCGCCGGGGAACTGCCCGCCGACCATGTGCTCGGCGTCGGCGGTGCATCGCGGACGCTCGCGGAGATCGTCGTTCCCGGCGCCGTCGACCGGGCGCTCGATCTCGGCAGTGGATGCGGGATCCAGGCTCTGCTCGTCGCGCGGCATGCGCGCGAGGTCGTCGCAACGGATATCTCCGCGCGCGCCCTCGCCTACGGGGAGCTCAATGCCCTCCTCAACGGCGTGGACAACATCGTCTTCCGGCAGGGGAGCATGTTCGAACCCGTGCAGGGGGAGACCTTCGACCTCGTCGTCTCCAACCCGCCCTTCGTCATCACCCCGCGCGTCGAGGGGGTTCCCGAATACGAATACCGTGACGGCGGCCTGGTGGGCGATGCGCTCGTGGCGCAGTTCCTCCGCGATGTGCCCGCCGTACTCGCGCCGGGCGGGATCGCACAGCTGCTGGGGAACTGGGAATCACGCGGGCGGGGCGCGGATGCGGTGAGCGGGCTCGATCGCCTCGCGTCCTGGATCACGCCGGAACTGGATGCGTGGGTGATCGAGCGGGAAGAGCTCACTCCGCTCGCCTACGCGGAACTGTGGATCCGGGATGGCGGGACGACGCCGCGCGATGCGGCCTTCGCACCGCTGCTGACCGCGTGGCTGGATGACTTCGCCGCGCGGGACGTTACGGCGGTCGGATTCGGGTATGTGCTGTTGCGGGCGGGGTGGGGTGCGGCCGGGGCGGCACGGGGGCAGTCGTCGCGCGTCGGGATGGGCGGAACTCTGCGCCGATTCGAGCGCTTCGCGGGTCCGCTGTCCTCGACGGGACGGGCGCTGGGCACAGGGCTCGCCGCCCACGACCTCCTCGCCGGGGGTCTGCCGGAGACGCTGTTCTGCGCCGCCGATGTGACCGAGGCCCGGCACTACCTCCCCGGAGACGACGACCCCAGCGTCATCGAGCTGCGTCAGGGCGGTGGCTTCGGGCGCACGGTTTCCGTCGATCCCGCGCTCGCCGCGTTCGTGGGCGCGTGCGACGGGGAGCTCACGGTGATGCAGATCGTCCTCGCCGAGGCCGATCTCTTCGAGGTCGATGCCGCCGCCCTCTGGGCCGATCTCGAGCCCCGCATCCGCGACCTCGTGTTCTGGGGGTTCCTCGGGGCGACGTGAGTGGCGGCGGATCGCGGGGGTGGGTCCGACTCGCTCCCGTCCCGCTCCGCTCGCGCCGCCGCTCGGGCTGCCCGCGCCCCGGCTCCGCCCGGGCTGCCGCCTCGCTCCGCCCACGCTGCCGCTCCCGCCGAGCCACCCACATGCCGCCGAGCCGCCCACGTATTTGCGTAGTTACGTGGGTGGTTCGATAGGACGTGGGTGGCTCGGCGGAGGGAGAGGGAGCGGAGAGATCGGGAGGAGAGGGAGGAGAGGACGGACAGGGAATAGATGTGCGGGTGTATTCGTTCGCATACATCATGAAGGCTTTCGGATTCCTCTCCTTCGGGCACTATCAGCCCGTGCCCGGGTCGGCGACCCGCACGGCGCGGGACATGCTGCACCAGACCATCGACCTCGCCGTCGGTGCCGACGAGATCGGCGTCAACGGCGCCTATGTGCGCGTGCACCACTTCGCGCCGCAGGCGGCTTCGCCCATCCCCGTGCTCACGGCGATGGCCGCGAAGACGCAGCGCATCGAGGTGGGCACGGGCGTCATCGACATGCGCTATGAGAACCCGCTGCAGTTCGCCGAGGAGGCCGCATCGCTCGACCTCATCGCCGACGGCAGGGTCGCGCTCGGCGTGAGCCGTGGTTCACCCGAGACGGCGCTGCGCGGTTACGAGGCGTTCGGCTACGTCGGGTCCGAGGACCCGCGCGGTGCAGACCTCGCGCACGACAAGTTCGAGCTGTTCCTCGCCGCGATCGACGGCGCCGGCATCGCCCAGGCGGATCCCCGCCAGTACGGCGAGGGGCGCTATCTCCCCATCGAGCCGCGTTCGGAATCGTTGCGCGATCACCTCTGGTGGGGTTCCGGCTCCCGCGCCTCCGCCGAGGAGACGGGCAAGCTCGGACTCAACCTCATGAGCTCGACGCTCCTCACCGAGGCCACGGGCACGCCGTTCCATCAGCTCCAGCGCGAGCAGATCGATATGTTCCGCGCCGCCTACAAGGAGGCCGGTCACACGGGTTCCCCGCGCGTCGCCGTGAGCCGGAGTGTCTTCCCGCTCATCGACGACCGCGACCGCGCCTACTTCGGCCTGCGCGGCGAGGACTCGAGCGACCAGGTCGGCATCATCGACGGCTACCGCTCCACGTTCGGCAAGACCTACGCGGCGGAGCCGGATGCGCTCATCGAGCAGCTGAAGGCGGACGAGGCGGTCATGGCCGCCGACACCCTCATGATGACGATCCCCAACCAGCTCGGAGTGGACTACAACCTGCACGTGCTGGAGTCCTTCGCGAAGTACGTCGCCCCCGCGCTCGGCTGGAAGCCGAACACCGAGGGTCCCGTCGAGGGCTACGCGATCGCGTAACCGACCCGGGCTCCTCGCGCGGACTGTCCCGTTTCGCGCCACTTACCTGCATCTGCGCCAGAAATAGCAGGTGCAGGTGCAGGTAAGTGGCGCACATGCGGGTCAGGGAGGGGTTATGGTGCCCGTGTGGGCGGGAACATCGACCCTATGCTCAGGAGGGGACCCCTGCCGTGGGATTTGCCGCGGCGGGCACCGTTTTGGCTGGCTAGCATGACAGCCATGGCCCCGACCACGCGTGAGATCGAATCAGGCGGTGCGAGCATCTTCGCCGTGGACTACGGCGGAGACCTCCCCGTCGTGATTCTGCTTCATGGGCTTGCGGGTAGTTCGCGCGAGCTGCAGCCGACGGCAGAGGCGTTATCGGATCTCTTCCGGGTCATCCTTATCGATCAACGAGGTCACGGGATGAGTTCTCGACGTCCCATCTCGCTCTCGCGGAAGGCGTTTGTCGGCGATGTGCTGGCGGTGATGCAAAGGCTCGCACCGGATCAGAAGGTCAGACTCGTCGGGCAATCGATGGGTGCACATACAGCGATGCTGGTGGCCGCGGAGGCTCCGTGGCTGGTGGATCGAGTCGTCATGCTCGAAGGGCATGTCGGCGGAAGCAACAGCTCGGAGGAAGCGGAGGAACTGGGGAGGTTCTTCGCATCGTGGCCTATACCCTTCGAGAACGAAGAGACCGCCCGCGCCTTCTTGGGGGCTGGGCCACTCGCCGACGCATGGATTCACGACATGCAGCGCTCTCCGGATGGGCTCCACCCGAGGTTCGACGCAGATGTGATGCAAGAGACGATCGCCGCTGTTCACGAACCGCGGTGGATGGAATGGGACAGCCTCTCGGTGCCTGTGCTTGCGGTGTTCGCCGAGAACGGCATGTTCACCGAACATCAGAAAGACGAACTCATTCGGCGGGGAAACAGTGTTCGCCGCGCTGACCTGTGCGGGGCTAGTCACGACGCGCATCTGGACGCTTTCGAGTCATGGATCCAGGTGCTGAGGGAGTATCTGCTCGCGGATCTTTGATCGCACGACAGCCAGGCGATGCGAAGGTTCTTCCTGCGAATCTGGCTCAGACATTTCGGTCATCCCTCTCCTTCAGTACGACTCCGTCAGCACCTGATCGGCGAGCTTCGCAAGGACCGGCTCGCCGGTGGTCTCGCGAGAGCGGCGTTTGATGGCATCCCACTCGGTATCGGCGAGGAACGCCTCCCACTGCGCACGCATCGTCTCCTCGTCCGGCCACCGCAGCAGGTAGACGAACTCGACGCGGTCCTCGACGCGGGAGTACCCCATCGTCTCGATGTCGAAGCCGTAGGTCGCCATGATCCGGTGCGCGTGCTGCCGGAAGCGTTCGTCGAACTCGGGGAGAAGGCGCGGGTCGACCTGGTAGATGCGGAGCTGGCGGATCATGCGCCCATGCTAGGTCTGTAAATCGGCGAGCCGACAGCATTCGCCAAATCTTATTTACTCTATTTACTTGTCGCCCCGAGTACATAGAGTAAAGAGCGAGGAGGTCCCGATGAGCAAGAGCCCCTTCAGCCCGGGATACAACCGCATGCCGCTCGTCTTCGGCGGGCATGAGCGTGTGGTCGCCGAGTTCGACAACGTCTTCGAGAACTGCGACCTGGGGGAGAACCAATCGGTGCTCCTGTCCGGGCTCCGCGGTGCCGGGAAGACCTCGATGATGGGCGTCCTCGCTGACCTCGCGACGGGCCACGACTGGCTCGTCATCCGTGAGAACGCGAGCCGAGGCCTCATGAACCGCATCATGGGCACGGCGATCCCCAAGGCGCTGAGCGGACTCACGCGCGAATCCCGGATGCGCCTCATCGACCTCGGCATCTGGAACTTCTCCGCCGGATTCGAGTTCGTCGACCGCGTCCGCGAGGTCGAGCCGCTCCTCCGCCACGATCTCGTCGCGCTGGCGCAGAGCTACCGCGGCATCCTCATCCTCATCGACGAGGTCTCGTCCACGCGCGTCGCCCTGCAGGAACTCTCCCGGCTCGCCCTGGAGATCTCCCACGCGATCGAGGAGGCGATCAACCTCGTCGTCGTCTTCGCGGGCGTCAAGATCGATCTCGACGAGCTCGTCGACCAGCCCCATATGACCTTCCTTCGCCGCTCCCGGCGCATCGACTTCCAACGACTCGACCCTGCGGCGACACGGAAGGTCCTCCGCGAGACGGCTCGCATCGGTGGCCGCGAGTTCGCGCTCGATGCGGAGGACTGCCTCATCGCCGCCTCGCAGGGATACCCCTACCTCGTGCAGCTCGCGGGCGATTTCGCCTGGCGCGAGGATCCCGACGCCGACCTCATCACTCTCGCTGACGCCGAGGCGGCGAGCGTCAAGGCCATCGACGCCGTCGAAGACCGCGTGATCGGCAGCGTCTACCGCGACCTCTCCGCCCGCGACCAGGACTTCCTCGCGGCGATGGCGCAGGATGACGGGCCCTCGAAGATGGGCGACATCGTCGAGCGCATGGGTGTGACCAAGCAGTACGGCCAGATCTATAAGCAGCGCCTCATCGACAGCGGCTATGTCTTCGCCGTCGGGCGACGCGGGTACGTGGACATCGCCTTGCCCTACCTTCGCGAGTACGTCCGCGCCCGCGGGCGGGATGAGGGCGAGGCGCGCAGGAGGGAGAGCTCCGGCTGGGAGGACTTCCCGCCTCCCCCGCGTCCCGTGTGAATGTGTGGATGGTGGCCGGGAGGGACGCGCCTCCCGGCCACCCGCGCGATATCAGTCCTCGTAGACCGCGATCTGGCGGCCGATGACGCCGCCCTTGTGCAACCGATCCAGGGCGTCGGGGATGTCGGCCTGGGTGATGAGGTTCATCGGCGGGTTCAGGTCGCCGGAGCGCATGAGCGCGTAGAGGGCCTCGAGGTCCTCCTTCGTCCCCGACTTCGACCCGCGGATCGTGAGCTGGTTGATGATGATGGGGTAGGTGTTGATGGTCGACTCCAGCCGCCCCATCCCCACCTGCACGAGCGTGCCGAACTCGGCGAGGGTCTCGATCGCGGCCGAGGTCGTCGTGCCGAAACCGGCGTAGTCGACGATGATCTCCAGGCCCTTGTCCGTGAACTCGGTGATCGACTCGGCGACACCCGCGAGGCCGATCTCGTCGGCGAGCTTGCGGGTCTCGGTGTTCACATCCGCGGCATACACCTCGGCACCCAGCAGCACCGCGACGCGCGCACCGATGTAGCCGAGGCCGCCCAGGCCGATGACGCCGACCTTCTTGCCCTTCGCGGCGCCACCGACGGCGACCATCGCATGGTACGACGTGAGTCCGGCATCGGTCGCCATGGCGCCGAGCTCGAAGCTCACCTCATCGGGAAGGTGCACGAGGTTCGCGTCGGTGGCCTTGATCTGAGGACCGAAACCGCCGTCCCACTGGCCGTAGCCGATGGCATCGCCGTCGGGCATGATGGGGGACAGTCCGACGCGGTCGCCGACCTTCCAGTGCTCCATGCCCTCGCCGACCTCGGTGATGACACCCGCGTTCTCGTGGCCCAGCGTCATGGGGATGCGCGGGAAGAGGGGCATCCAGCCCGGATCCTCCAGCGCACTAACATCGGAGTGGCACACACCCGCGGCCTTGACCCGGACGACGACCTCACCGGGACCGGCATGCGGCTCGGCGACCTCTTCGAGGGTGAGCGGCTGATCGGTTCCGTGGAAACGCCATGACTTCATGAGGGGATCCTCTTCTCTCGCTGCCTCCTCCGGTGCGCGGGGAAGCGGTTACCGGGGCAACGTGCAGCGCCATTGCCGCAACTATTCTACAAGTGTTGATTGCGGGGAGGGCGGGGTGTCTGAGCGATGGCGGGGCCGTTGCAGCCCGCTCACGGTGAGGGAACGATGCCCCGTACGGCGGCCGTGATCGTCTCGCCCGACGACTGGGCGATGACGATGACGGACGCCTCACCGCCCGCCCAGGAATCGGAGTCCGCGGCAAGCCGCAGAGTCCCACCGGTCGCGTCGGAGGCATCCGTCCGGCAGACCACCTCGCCGCTGCCCGTGCATGTCCAGCCTTCCGGTGCGCCGACAAGTTGCACCCCGTCTGGGAGGAAGACCGTCATGTCCTCGATGACCCACTCGTGGCCCGGCACGTCGAAGGCCACCTCGAGGGTCGTGCCGTCCGATGCAGCGCTCGCCGAGATCTCCGCGGCGGGGCGCTCCGAGCCCGGCGATGCATCGGGAAGAGTGACGACGGCCGGATGCAGAAGCGCGAAACCCACGACGAACGCGCCGCCGAGGACAAGGCCGGCACCAAGAGCGATGGCCGTGATGATGCGCCC
>JAATFJ010000047.1 GCA_015655255.1 Actinomycetales bacterium
CTGCGAGCACAACGAATCGGTCGCTCATCTTCCTCGTAGCATCTCCCTCTTCCTCCTCTCCTCTCTGGCGTCAAGCCGCTGACGATGTCCATGTCGCCACGGTGGAGGGCGAGTTCTTCGGTCACGTCGTGGAACAGGATTCCACCTACCTCGCTTACGGCCCCTACGGTCAGCTCGTCGGCGATGGAGTCACCCTGGAGGACGCCCAATCCGCACTCGATGCTCTCCTCGAGCCGAGTGCCTCCCCGCGGTGCGAAAACATCGCGCACCGCAGAAAAGCTCCGCGTCGGCGCCGCCGCCGCGGTTTCACGGATCACTCCCGTGGTCCCAGGCAAAGAAGGAATGACGTCATGGCCACTGGCACCGTCAAATGGTTCAACTCCGATAAGGGATACGGCTTCATCGCCCCCGACGACGGCTCCGCCGACGTGTTCGCGCACTTCAGCGCGATCACGGGTGGCGGCTACCGCAACCTCGAGGAGAACCAGAAGGTCGAATTCGACACCGAGCAGGGCCAGAAGGGCCCGCAGGCGACGAACATTCGCCCGCTCTGAGAAATCCTCACTGTGCGTGCCGGAACCCCTCGGGCGCTCCGGCACGCACAGTGCTTTTCCCGCAACGGACCCGCACATACGCACGCGGGCATATGGACTCGCGTACGGTGAGAGTAGCGATCGGCATTTGCCTTTGGCTTCCGCCCGGCCACACACGTGGTTGCCGATCGAACCGAGGCCCCTCATGTCCTCCACCTTCGCGTACCCGAACGAACGACTCGGTCCCGTACGGCAGACCTACGCCCGTTCCGAGGATTTCCCTCCCCTCGCCCGCGCTTACACCCTTCTCTCCCGCACCGTTCGCGAATCGCAGCTCCTGCGTCGCGCCCCCTGGTTCTACCTTTCGGTGGGGGCCGTGATCGCCCTCTGCTTCGGCGGAGCCATCACGGGCTTCGTCCTCCTCGGAGACAGCTGGTTCCAACTCCTCATCGCCGGTGCGATCGGTGTGCTCTTCACCCAGATCGCCTTCCTCGCCCACGAGGCCGCACATCGGACGATCCTCCGCACCGGACCGGGGAACGATCGGCTCGCCCGTGTCCTGGCCGGCATCGTCGGGATGAGCTACTCGTGGTGGGACTCCAAGCACAGCAGGCACCATGCCAATCCGAACAAGGTCGACAGGGATCCCGATATCGCGGTCGACACCGTCTCCTTCCCCGAGGAGGACGCAGCAGAGGCGCGCGGCATTCGCCGGTGGATCACCCGGCGGCAGGGGTGGCTGTTCTTCCCGCTCCTCACGCTGGAGGGACTCAACCTCCATCTGCACAGCGCCCGGCACCTGTCCTCCCGGGAACCAGTCAGGGGACGATGGATCGAGGTCGGCATCATCGCGGCACGCTTCGCGGTTCTGCTCGTCCCTGTCTTCCTCTTCCTCCCCCTGGGAATGGCGTTCGCTTTTCTCGGCGTGCAGTTCGCGGTGTTCGGCGTGTACATGGGCGCGTCGTTCGCCCCCAATCACAAGGGCATGCCCGTGATCGCCCGCGATGCGAAGCTCGATTTCTTCTCCAAGCAGGTGCGCACCTCGCGGAACATTCGCGGCGGGTGGTGGGCGAGCGCCCTCATGGGCGGACTGAACTATCAGGTGGAGCACCACCTCTTCCCCAACATGGCCCGCCCCTTCCTCGGAAAGGCGAGCATGATCGTCAAAGAATTCTGCGCGAGTAACGACGTGCCCTACACGGAGACCTCGCTGCTGCGCTCCTATGGAATCGTCATCGCCTATCTCAACAATGTCGGTCTTGCCGCGAGGGACCCTTTCGACTGCCCCATGACGGCGCAGTACCGCCGCGGCTGAGCGGAGGGCCTCCCCCGCGGAAGGACTAGCCTGGATTCGTCCCCACTCGCCCTCCTTCCCTCAGGATGCCCCGGCTTCATGCTCCCCTCTTCCCCTTTCCATCGATGGATCCATCGATGAGCGCATCCGGAACGTCCGCCCCGCCGCGAGCGAGAAGTCTGCTCTTCGCGGTGCTCTCCCTCCTCGGCGCGACGCTCTTCTGGGCCGGCAACTACATCGTCGGGCAGGGCGCCGTGGAGACGATGGATCCGCTGAGCCTCGTTCTGCTGCGCTGGGTCATCGCACTCGTCCCCCTGTTCGTCCTCGCACAGCTCCTCGAACGCCCCGATTGGCGGCAGGTGCTCCGCGCCTGGCCCTGGCTCGTGCTGCTCAGCGTCTGCGGACTGCTCGGCTACAACCTGCTGCTCTATGCGGCGCTCGAACACACGGATGCCTTCAACGCGTCCCTCATCAATGCCTTCAACCCCGCTCTCATCACCCTCGCCGCCGCGGTCTTCCTCCGCGAACGCCTGACCCCGTCCGCGCTCATCGGGGTGATCGCCGCACTCGTCGGCGTTCTCATCGTGATCTCGAACGGCGATCCCGCGGCGCTCCTCGACACCGGCTTCGGAACGGGCGAGCTGTTCATGATCGCCGCGGTCTGCGTGTGGACCGTCTACACGGTCGCGGGGAGACTCGCACCTCGCGTTCCCCCCATCACGTCAACGGCGGCGCAAGCCGCGGTCACCGTCGTCATCCTCGCGCCGATCAGCCTACTCAGCGGCGGGCCCGCCCTTCCCGCGAGTCCCGCGGCGTTCTGGGTGCTACTATTTATCGGGATCTTCCC
>JAATFJ010000126.1 GCA_015655255.1 Actinomycetales bacterium
GCGTCCTGCCGTTGACCGTGATGGTGCCGGAGCCGGGGACGAGGCGCACGCGGGCGATGGCCTGCTTGCGGCGTCCGACGGCAGCACCGGGGACGTTGAGCACGGGGCGGGGAGCCGCCTCCGTGACCTCGACGTCCGGGGTCGAGGTCGAGTAGTTCTGGAGGTCTTCTGCGGTGTCCTGAATGTCAGCCACGAGTATGTCCTTAAATCTGTGCGGCGCTTACTGGGCGACCTGGTCGAGGGTGTACGGCTGGGGCTTCTGAGCGGCGTGCGGGTGCTCGGACCCGACGTACACCTTCAGCTTCGACAACTGGGCGCGGCCCAGGCTGTTCTTGGGGAGCATGCCGCGAACGGCCTTCTCGACGGCGCGGATCGGGTTCTTCTCGAGGAGTTCCGCGTAGTTGACGGAGCTGAGGCCGCCCGGGTAACCCGAGTGGCGGTAGGCCCGCTTCTGGAGGAGCTTCTGACCCGTAAGCGCGACCTTGTCGGCGTTCACGATGATGACGAAGTCACCCGTGTCGATGTGGTTGGCGAAGGTGGGCTTGTGCTTGCCCCGCAGGAGTGCGGCGGTGTGCGAAGCGAGGCGACCGAGAACGACGTCGGTGGCGTCGATGATGACCCAGTCACGCTGGACCTGCCCGGCCTTCGGGGTGTAAGTGCGCGTCACGATAGTGCTGCTTTCTTGTCGAACGGAGAGGTTCGTGAATCCCACTCCGGGGTGGTTCTTCCGGAAATCCGGCCGAACACGCCAGTGGAGGGCTCACGTTCGTGGCACTCGGCAGTCGAGTACCAAGGACCTACCTTACGGCACTCCGCCGCCTTTCCCAAATACGCCAGGGCTCTTTCAAAGTCCGGTGATGGTTCGGATGGCATCGGGGCGTGTGTTGGCGTAGCGGAGGGCTGCGGTGATGTTGGTCGCGCCGGCGAGGCGGTGCAGGCTGATCGCGAGGTTTCGGATGGTGGCCATCAGGTGTGCGGCGTTGCCGGTGCGAACGTGTGAAGTGTCTTCGTGGTAGGCGGTGTCGTGGATCCAGTGCAGCCGGTTCTCTATTCCCCCGTGCCCGCGGACGTAGCCGGCGAGATCGGCCGCGGATACCTGTCCGGGTGGGAGAGAGGTGATCACAAACACGTGTTCGCGGGTGGATTCTCCGGTGCGTGGATGGGCGCGGTCGCGGTCAGCCGCATTGTCTGCGCGGCGTGCGGGAACGCAATCCGTGCCGGGGCGGGCAGGCAGGTCGCTTCCCATCGGGTGATCCGGCCGTGTTTCTTCTCGACCTCGATGTGACTGGGCTGATGCTGAGCCCAGTTCTGCTGCATGATCCGTCCGCGCAGCCGTGGCTGGTTCGTTTTCACGGTGAACACGTAGTGCGCGCCGCGCCCGTGTAGCCAGGCTGCGTGACTGGTCTGGGTGTGGAGGGCGTCGGCGGTGACGATCACCCCGTCCAGTTCGCCGAGCCGGGACAGCAGGGCCGGGAGGTGGGGGATCTCGTTGGTCTTCGCGCCGATGGGCTCCTACTCGATCACGCACCCGGTGCCGAGATCGAGCGCGGCCATCAGGAACACCCGCTGCCCGTCAGCGTGTTTGGCGCCGCGGACCTCTTTGCCGCCCACGGCGACGACTCGTCTTGTGGTAGCAAGCTGGCTGCGTATCCACGCGCCCAGCTGCGCGTCCAGCCAGACCGAATCCGCGGTGGTCGCAACCCGGTGGATGGTCGCCAGCGAGGTCGCCCGGCCCGACGGGAAGGGCCGCTCTTGGCCTTGTCTGGCCGCCCATTCTGTGATCATCATCAGCGACTTTGCCCCGGAGAGAACCGCGGCGACGAAGATGCTCAGCAGCTCCGCGAACCCGTACCGGCGGCCTCGCCGAGCCCGGGGATCGGCAGCGGAGGCGAGCACGGCCCGTAACCCCTCAAAATCGACGGCCGCCCCGTTGCGGGAACCTGCAATGGCACGGACGAGATCGATCAGCGATGATGGCATGCGAGAACTCCTGTGATCCGGTGACTCTGAACAAGCCCCGGATTAACAGGAGTTCTCATCGATTAACAGCAACGATGCCGCACACGCACCACAAGCCCGACTTTGAAAGAGCCCTGCAAAAGGAACGTCAACGCGCGACAGGTCAATGCCCGCGCAAATCGGTATTTTCCAAGAAACTCGATGGCGCATCGCCCCACATCGACACGATGTAGTGGTTCGGTTTCCCCGGAGCTACGAGAAACCCTGTGGCACCGTGGAACTCGCCCATCCCCGATGATTCGCTCGGAAGGACCGAGATTCCCAAGGGGTACTCCGACTCCCGCTCTTGATCAAGGATCGTCGCTTGCTCGGCGTAGAAAGCCTCCAGTTCCGCCAGAGGTAAATCGCTCTCGATCCGGATCGCTCCGAAATACTGCATCCCGTTCCCGTTACCTACGAGCTTGCCCGCCCGCGAGTAGGAGTCCACGAGTGCAGAGTTTTCGGGAAGCGGCAGTGCGAGAAGCTGGTCCTTCACTCGGCTTGCCGCGAGGTCATTCGCGATGGTGATGTACGTCGCTATTGCGATGGGCAGGAGCAGAACGACGAGTGCAACGCACCCCAGAATGACGCCTATTCGCAGCGCGGGGCGCTGCTGCCTGGGGCGGGCGAGATTGCTCATACTTCATCCTAAGAACAGGAAGCCTCCTCCACTGCCCTGTCGCCGACTCGTCCGGAGGCAGGCGGGAGCATCGAGACTGTTCAGACTGCGCCGCGCCCTCGGTCCGCTGACGCCGTCACGAGAATCGGCCGGTGATCGCTGGACCGCTGCGGGAGCGTCCGGATGCTGGCAATCTCGAAGCCATCGGAGGTGGCGAAATCATAATGCCCGCGGAAGACACGGTAACGCGTATAAGTGCGCTCATCGCTCAGCGTGAGCGTGTAACCGTGCCGACGCACGTGCTGGCCGAGATTCTCCTTGAACACGGGATAGTTGTAGTCCCCCACCATGAGCACGGGAAGGCCGATGCCGAGGCTCTCCAATTCGGTGAGCGCTGTGCGGATCTGGTTGCGGCGCAGAGAGTTGAGCGCCGTGAGAGGTGCCGCATGGAACGAGGCGATCACGAAATCGGCGCCCGCGTCGATGTCGTGCAACCGCACGCCGAGGACGCGCTCATGGGCGGGTTTGAGCATGCGGTCGTGCAGAGACTTCTTCAGCTCGAAGGCGCGGATCTCGCGCAGTCGGAACGTGTTCTTTCGGTAGAAGACGGCAATCCCCAGACGGTTGCCATGGGTCGCATCGGCGAGCGCAAGGTCTCCGATGCGCGACGGCAGAGCCTGCACATCACACTCCTGCAGGCACAGCACATCGGGTCCGTGCTCTGCCACGAGTTCCTCGAGCTCGCTGGCAGCGCGGTGCTTGCGCAGGTTGTAGGAGATGACCTTCATGACCTCTCCACGCTACTCGCGGAAGCTATGCCTCCGCGATGGATGGCGCACGCGGGGCGCGCCGCGCCCTAGTCTGCACCGCACGGGTTTCGAGCAGCTCGTCCGCGGGGTACCCCACCTCTGCGAGAACGAGCCCGCGAGCGTCCAGAACAGTGAAGGCGTTGGTACGCTCCAGCGCGTCACGCAACCCGACGGGATCGTACACCGCCAGGCGCCCCGCCCCCACGGCGGCACACGCACCGACGAGGGCGCGCACCATGCTGTGGCAGAACGCGTCGGCCTTCACCTCCGCGACAAGCACACCCTCCTCGTCCCGCCGCCAGCGGTAGTCGAGGAGGGTCCGGATGGTCGTAGCCTCCTCCCGCGGTTTGCAGTAGGCGGCGAAATCGTGCAGGCCGATGAGGGAGCGCGCCGCCGCGTCCATGGCGTCCGCATCGAGCACCCCGCGGATGCGCGTGGTGTCGTTGCGCCGGAGCGGATCGTCGCCCGCGATGTCGTCCGCGAGACGGTAGCGATAGCGGCGCCAGACGGCGGAGAACCGGGCGTCGAAGCCCTCCGGGGCGATGCCGCTGCGCCGCACCGTGGCGTCGGAGTAGGCGCCGAGGACACCGCGTATCCGGCCGGCGATCGTCGCGGCCGGATCTTCGGCATACCGGCGTCCGCTCCGCCCCACGACGCGGGACCACTGCTCCTCGTCGAGGTCGACATGGGCGACCTGGCCAGAAGCGTGCACGCCCGCATCCGTCCGGCCCGCGACGACCAACTGTGCGGGCGTGCCGACGATGCGTTCGAGCGCCTGTTCCAGAACGCCTTGGACGGTGCGCAGGCCGGGCTGCTTCGCCCACCCCTTGAAGTGGGTGCCGTCATAGGCGATGTCGAGCCGGATCCGCACCCCTCCACCCTAGACGCCCGTTCCCGCCGCACCTCTGCGGAACGGCGCGGGCCGGGGTCAGGAACGACCGAGCATGTCGTCCGCGTGGGAGGCGACCCACTGCATGAGGGGCAGCATGCGCGTCATGCAGTCGGTGCCGAGCGGGGTGAGGCTGTATTCCACATGTGGCGGCACCGCAGGGAAGGATTCCCGGTGCACGAGGCCGTCGTCGGCGAGGGTGCGCAGGGTCGTCGCGAGCATCTTCTCGCTGATGCCGGAAACCTCGCGACGCAGTTCGCTCCACCGATGCGTGCCGTCGGAGAGGCACGAGAGCACGAGCACGCCCCATTTGCTCATGATGTGGTCGAGGACGACGCGCGTCCCGCATCCCTCGGAGAAGACGTCCGGTCTGCTGTCCCGTATCTGCGCAAAACTCACTGCCACGTAGGTACCTTACGACAAAGTGGGTACCCTCGGATCGGAATGCACGCCCGCCCGCACCCGTTATCCCCGATGTTCGTTCTCGAAAGGACTGCTATGACCATCCTCATCACCGGAGCCACCGGCCACCTCGGCCACCTCGTCATCGATGCACTGCTCGCGCGCGGCGCCGAGCCGCAGAGCATCGTCGCCGGGGCGCGCGACACCGCCAAGGCACAGGATCTCGCCGACCGCGGCATCACCGTGCAGCGCCTCGACTACAACGACGCCGCCACCATCCCCGCCGCCGTCGAGGGCGTGGACGCTGTGCTCCTCATCTCCGGCTCCGAGGTCGGCCGCCGCGTCGCCCAGCACGAGGCCGTCATCGACGCCGCGAAGGCCGCGGGCGTGCAGAAGTTCGTCTACACGAGTGCCCCGCATGCGACGACGAGCGACCTCATCCTCGCCCCCGAGCACAAGGCCACCGAGGAGGCGATCGCCGCTGCGGGGATCCCCTCCGTGATCCTGCGCAACAACTGGTACACCGAGAACTACGCCCCGGAGCTCGCCGAGGGCACCGAGACCGGCGCCATCGCCGCGAGTGTGGGCGATGGCCGCGTGGCCTCCGCGACCCGCGCCGACTTCGCCGAGGCGGCGGCTGTCGTGCTCCTCGAAGAGGGCCACCTCGGCAAGGTCTACGAGCTCGCCGGCGATAGCGGCTTCACGCTCGGCGCGTACGCCGCCGAGATCGCAAAACAATCCGGCAAGCCGGTCGTCTACAAGGATTTGGGCGAAGCCGGCTACAAGGCGGCGCTGCTGT
The DNA here is from genome assembly GCA_015655255.1 of Actinomycetales bacterium. Next base: position 5,517 of record JAATFJ010000126.1, read on the forward strand.
CGATCGGATTGCCGGAGGTCGGGCGGAGCCGGATCTACGCGAACGAAGTCTGCCACTCGGGACTGTGCCTCGAGATCCTTGACGACCGAAGGGGGCCTGACCCTGCCC
>JAATFJ010000344.1 GCA_015655255.1 Actinomycetales bacterium
AGTCCGCTCCGGGGGCTCCACCTCCATCGACATCACCCGCGCGGGCATCGACAAGGCCTACGGAATGAAGGCCCTCGCCGAGCACACCGGCATCCCCCTCACCGCGATGCTCTTCTACGGCGACCGGCTCGATGAGGGCGGGAACGACTACCCGGTCCGCGCGATCGGCGTGCCCTCCGTCACCGTCGAAGGTTGGGAGGACACCGCCGCGAAGCTCGAGGCGCTCCTCCCCACCCTCTGAGTCGGCTCAGGACACCGGGACGGGCGTCCCCGACGCGACGGGGACGAGCTGCGTGAGCTGCGTGACATGGCGCGGTTCCAGCTCGGCGAGCGAGGAGACTCCGAGAAGACGCATGGTGCGCTCGATCTCGGTGCGGAGGATCGCGATCGTCCGATCGACGCCCGCACGCCCTCCCGCCATGAGGCCGTAGAGGTACGCCCGCCCGATGAGCGTGAAGTCCGCGCCCAACGCGATGGCCGCGACGATATCGGCGCCGTTCATGATGCCCGTGTCGACCATGACCGTGAAGTCGTCCCCCACGGCCTTCCGCACGTGCGGCAGGAGATGGAACGGGATCGGCGCCCGGTCGAGCTGACGTCCGCCGTGGTTGGAGAGCACGATGCCGTCGACGCCCGCATCGCGAAGCCGCACGGAATCCTCCACGTTCTGCACACCCTTGACGACGATCTTCCCGGGCCACAGGCCGCGGATCACATCGAGATCGTCGTAGCTGATCGTAGGATCCATCGCCGCATCGAGGAGTTCGCCGACGGTGCCGCCCGTGGAGCTCAGCGAGGCGAACTCCAGCTGGGGTGTCGTGAGGAAGTCGATCCACCACCACGGCCGCGGGATCGCGTTGACGATCGTGCCGAGCGTGAGCTGCGGCGGGATAGAGAAGCCGTTGCGCTTGTCCCGCAGGCGCGCGCCCGCGACGGGGGTGTCCACCGTGAAGTGCAGGGTGTCGAAGCCCGCGGCGGCGGCGCGGCGGGTGAGCTCGTAGGAGATCTCCCGGTCGCGCATGACGTAGAGCTGGAACCAGTTACGTCCCTGCGGGTTCGCCGCCTTCACCCCCTCGATGGAGGTCGTGCCGAGCGTGGAGAGGGTGAACGGGATGCCCGCCACAGCCGCCGCACCGGCGCCCGCCTCCTCCCCCTCCGTCTGCATGAGCCGCGTGAAACCCGTGGGGGCGATGCCGAAGGGCAGCGCACTGGGGCCGTCGAGGACCTGCACGGAGGTGTCGACCTCTGGCGCGGGCCGCAGGATGTCGGGATGGAACTCGACATCGCGGAACGCCTGGCGCGCCCGCGCAAGCGACAGCTCCCCCTCGGCGGCACCGTCGGTGTAGTCGAACGCGGCCTTGGGCGTACGGCGCTTCGCGATCGTACGCAGGTCATCGATCGTGAGTGCTGCATCGAGGCGACGCTTCTTGCCGTTGAGCTCGGGCTTCTTAAAGCTCATGAGCTCGAAGATCTCCGCGGGGCGGGGGAACTGGCGAGTGACCATGGTGATGTCTCCGTTCGAGGGAAGGGCGGGGTCAGAGGGCGGGCGCCGAAGCGTCGCGGAGAAGGGTGAGCCCGGCGGCGGCGTAGTAGCCGGTGATGTGCGCGCGAACGAGACGCTCCGCCGCGGGCGCGTCACCGGACTCGATGGTGGCGACGAGGACGCGATGTTCCTCGCGCAGGTGCTGCGCCATCGAGGGCCAGTCGGCGATGTGCTCCGCCCCGTCGGTGACGTAGGACTCGATGGAGCTGCGCAGCCCCGCCATCATCGCGGCGATGACGGTGTTGCCCGTGGCTTCGGCGAGGGAGAGGTGCAATTGCGCATCGAGCGCGAGGAATTCCGCGGGGGCGAGGCTATCGACGTCCATCGCGTCGAGGATGCGATGCGTCTCCGTGAGGTCGCGCAGGGTGGCCGTCGCGAGGGCAACGGCCACGGCGCTCTCCAGCACGAGCCGGGTCTCGACGACATCGGCGAGCACGAAGCCGTGCGCGGCGACCTGCAGCCGCAGAAGCGCGGACATGCCGCCGCCGGGCGCCGCGATGACGATGGCACCCGCCTGTGGACCGGAGCCCGTGGCGGTGCGGATGAGCCCCATGACCTCGAGAACGCGCAGCGCCTCGCGCACGCTGGATCGCCCGACGCCGAGGTCGCTCGCGAGGTCGCGCTCCGAGGGAAGCCGATCGCCGGGGCCGAGCCGCCCGTCGAGGAGGTCGCGCTCCACGCTCTCCAGCACCACGCGCCAGGCGCGCGGCGCAGCGCTTTCGGTCATGTCGCCCCCGCCATCGGAAGAAATGTGGTCTGACCACACAGTAGCGACTGTGGTCAGACCACGCAAGCGCCTTCCTCAGCCCAAGCGTCCGCCGGACTCCTCCAGATAGCAGTTCCCGCACAGCGACTCGTATGTCGTCACGGTCTCGACGCCCGCGCCGTCGATCGCGACCTGGTCGCCATCGAAGACGAAGCGTCCGTTGATGATCCGCCCGTTGAACACGGCCTTACGCCCGCACCGGCAGATGGTCTTGAGCTCCTCCAGCGCATGCGCGATCGCGAGCAGCCGCGCAGACCCGGGGAACGCATGTGTGCGGAAGTCGTTGCGGATCCCGTAGGCCATCACGGGGATGCCATCCTCCACGGCGATACGGAAGAGATCATCCACCTGGTCCGCCGTGAGGAACTGCGCCTCGTCGACGAGGAGGCAGGCGACATCCAGCGGCCCCTCGGGGATGAGCTCGTCCGCGCCCTTGTTGCGCACCCGTTCGCGCTCGCGCTCGAACAGCGACCGCGCATCATCCTGGGCACCGATGAGGAAGTCGACCTCGCGCGTCATCCCCAGGCGGCTCTCGATCTGACTCGCACCCTTGGTGTCGATGGCCGGTTTCGCGAGGAGCACGTGCTGCCCGCGCTCTTCGTAGTTGTACGCAGCCTGAAGAAGGGCCGTGGACTTGCCCGAGTTCATCGCCCCGTAGCGGAAGTAGAGCTTCGCCACGGCGCCCCGTTACGCCGTGATGCCGAGGGTCGCGGTGGTGGCGGCCATCGTGGCCTTCGCAGCATCCGCGTTCGTGTTGAGCTGCGCGCCGAAGGTGGGGATGAGCTCACGGAGCGTCGGCTCCCAGCCCGCATACTCCTTCGGGAAGCAGGTCTTCAGCAGGCCGAGCATGATCGGCACGGCCGTCGAGGCACCCGGGGAGGCACCGAGGAGTCCGGCGATGGACCCGTCGGCGGCGGAGACGACCTCCGTGCCGAACTGGAGGATGCCGCCCTTCTTCGCATCCTTCTTCATCACCTGCGCACGCTGGCCCGCCTGGATGAGCGACCAGTCCTCATCCTTCGCCGTCGGCATGAACACCCGCAGGCTGTCCACCTTCTTGTGGTGGTTCTTGAGGAGCTCGCCGAGGAGGTACGTGATGAGGTCGGGGTTCGCGAAGGCGACCCGGAGCATCGGGCCGATGTTGTGCGCGCGCACCTGGGAGACGATGTCGAACATCGACCCCTTCTTGAGGAACTTCGGACTGAACGTCGCGAACGGCCCGAAGAGGAGCGAGGACTCCCCGTCGACGACGCGCGTGTCCAAGTGCGGCACGGACATGGGCGGTGCACCCACGGAGGCCTGCGAGTAGACCTTGGCCTTGTGCTGGGCGACGATCTTCGGATTCGTCGTCTTGAGGAACTGGCCGCCGATGGGGAAGACCCCGTAGCCCTTGATCTCCGGGATGCCGGAGCGCTGCAAGAGCTTGAGCGCCCAGCCGCCCGCCCCGACGAAGACGAACCGCGCCTTCAGCTCGCTAGGGGTGTGGCCGAGGCGGTTGCGGTACTTCACGAGCCAGGTGCCGTCCTGCTGCTTCTTCAGCCTGCGCACCTCGTGGTTGGTCCACAGCTGTACGCCGCCCGCGACGAGGTGGTCGAAGAGCTGGTGCGTGAGGGCGCCGAAGTCGACGTCCGTCCCCGCGGGGACGCGCGTCGCGGCGAAGGGCTCACCCTTGCGGCGCTGCTGCATGAGCAGCGGGGCCCACTGGTTGATGACGCGGGAGTCCTCGCTGTACTCGATGCCAGAGAACAGCGGCTGCTCCTTGAGCACCTCGTAGCGCTCCTTGAGGTAGGCGACGTCCTTCTCGCCACGCACGAAAGTCATGTGTGGGGTCGCGTTGATGAAGGTGGAGGGGGCGTCGAGGACGCCGCGGTCGACGAGAGTAGACCAGAGCTCGCGGCTCTGCTGGAACTGCTCGTTGATGGAGACTGCCTTGGCCGGGTCGAGCGGACCGTCCGGGTTCTGCGGCATGTAGTTGAGTTCACAGAGGGCGGAATGCCCCGTCCCGGCGTTGTTCCAGGGGTTAGAGCTCTCTTGGGCGACATCGCTGAGCCGTTCGAAGGCGACGATCTTCCAGTCCGGCTGCAGCTCGTGCAGAAGGGTACCCAGAGTGGCGCTCATCACGCCACCACCGATCAGGACGACGTCGACGGTTTCAGTCACCGGACCAGTCTATTCTGCGGGCCCCTCCCGTGCGGCACCGGTGCGCTCCGTGCTCGGTGAGCTTTCTGCACAGAGAAGAATTCCGGATTCTTGTCACTCCGAGGCCGCTGGCCGGAGCGGGGAGGTGCGCCGCCGCGGGGTCGCACGTGCGCAGGTCGGACGGATTCGGCGGATGCGCCCGACATCTGGTGCGCCGACCCCCAGAGGGACGGGACGGGGAGCGGAGCGCGCGGGCCGAGCGGCGGCGTCAGGCGGATAGGCGCCCAGCGACGAGCTCCGCGATCTGCACCGCGTTGAGCGCAGCACCCTTGCGGAGGTTGTCGTTCGTGATGAACAGGGCGAGGCCCTTGCCCTCTGGCGCGGACTGATCCTCGCGGATACGACCGACGAAGCTGGGATCCTTGCCCGCAGCCTGGAGCGGCGTGGGAATCTCGTCGAGCACGACGCCGGGAGCGGCGGAGAGCACCTCCCGCGCACGGTCGGGCGTGAGGTCGCGCGCGAACTCGGCATTGATCGACAGCGAGTGCCCTGTGAACACGGGAACGCGCACGCACGTCCCGGAGACGAGGAGCCCCGGCAGCTCGAGGATCTTGCGGCTCTCGTTGCGAAGCTTCTTCTCCTCGTCGGTCTCGTTCCACCCGTCGTCGACGAGGTTCCCCGCGAAGGGGATGACGTCGAAGGCGATGGGCGCGACGTACTTCTCCGGCTCGGGGAAGTCGATCGCGGAGCCGTCGTGCACGAGCCGGAGCGTGTCACCCTGGGCGAGTACGCCCTCCACCTGGCCGAGGAGCTCCTGGGCACCGGCGAGACCGGAGCCGGAGACCGCCTGATATGTGGAGACGATGAGACGATGCAGCCCCGCCTCGGCGTCGAGCGCCTTGAGGACGGGCATCGCCGCCATCGTCGTGCAGTTGGGGTTGGCGATGATGCCCTTGGGGCGGTCGTCGATGGCGTGCGGGTTGACCTCGCTCACCACGAGCGGCACCTCGGGATCGTTGCGCCACGCGCTGGAGTTGTCGATGACGACGGCGCCGGCCTCGGCGAAGCGGGGCGCATGAGCGCGGCTACCCGTGGCACCAGCGGAGAAGAGGGCGATCTCGACGCCTGCGGGATCGGCCGTCGCGACATCCTCGACGATCACCTCGACGCCGCCGAACTCCACGGCCGTACCCGCGGAGCGCGCCGTCGCGAACAACCGCAGCTCCCGGATCGGGAACGCCCGCTCCGCGAGAATCTCGCGCATCACGGTGCCCACCTGGCCGGTGGCGCCGACGACGGCCACGGAGAATCCGGAATCGGAGATGCGGGTCATGAGGAGTCCTTGCTTACAGCGCCGCCGACGCGGCTCAAACATGTTCGTCCGATTCTACCGGTGCGCGTTCCGCGAGGATTCGTCGTCCCGACTTGCCTTCGAGCGCGCTCGAAGGTTTAGCGTCGAGACCATGAGCAACGACCTGATGCGCAAGGCGCTGGATGCCACCGAAGAACCGAACGGTCCGCTCTCCGTCGAAGCCATCCACCGGCTCGTGGACCTCGACTCCCTGCCGGGCAAGCTGAGCATCGCGGATGCCGCGCAGACGCTGGGCGTCTCGGCGCACACCCTCCGCTATTACGAGCGCGTGGGCCTGCTGCGCGTTCCTCGCGACGCCCATGGCGTGCGGGTCTACGACGCCGCGGCGATCCGGAGGCTCGTGTTCCTCACCCGGATGCGACTCTCCGGCATGGCCATGCGCGACCTGCAGCACTACGTCGCCCTCGCCGACGCGGGCGAGGAGACGGTGCCGGAGCGTCTGGACATGCTCATCGAGCATCGCGACACCGTGCAGCGGCAGATCCGGGAGCTGCAGCTGTCCCTCGCTGCGACGGAGTACAAGATCGCCAGCTACGGCGGGAGCGCAGGGCCGCAGTCCTGCACCAGCTCGCCCAGACAGGAGGAATCATGAAGAAACTACGTATCGCCGACCTGGAGGTCGGACCGCTCGGGCTCGGCTGCATGGGAATGAGCTATGCCTACGGCGCGACAGATGAGGCGGAGGCGCTCGCCACCCTGGAGCGGGCGCTCGAACTCGGCGTCACCCTGTTCGACACCGCCGACATCTACGGCGCCGGAGCGAACGAGGAATTGCTCTCCCGGTTCCTCGCCACGCATCGGGAGGAGGTCATCCTCGCGACGAAGTTCGGCATCGTGCCCACGGGCGCCCCCGGCCTGCCCAGCGGGACGAACGGCTCGCCCGCGTATGTGCGCACCGCGATCGATGCATCCCTGCAGCGACTCGGCGTGGACAGCGTCGATCTGTACTATCTGCATCGCGTCGACCCCACCATCCCCATCGAAGACACCGTCGGCGCGATGGCGGAGCTCGTCACCGCAGGGAAGGTGCGCCATCTGGGGCTCTCAGAGGCTTCGGCCGCGACGATCCGTCGCGCCGCCGCCGTGCATCCCATCGCGGCACTGCAGTCGGAGTGGTCGCTGTTCAGCCGCGACATCGAGGCGGAGGATGTGGTCGCCGCCCGCGAGGTGGGCGCGGCGATCGTTCCCTACAGCCCGCTCGGCCGTGGGCTGCTGACCGGGTCGGCCGCGGCGGCACGTCCCGGAGAGGGGGACTTCCGGCGCACGCTCCCCCGCTGGCAGGACGGCGCGATCGAGCAGAACCTCGTGGCGGTAGACACGGTCACCGCGATCGCGTCCGAAATCGACGCCACCGCCGGACAGGTGGCGTTGGCGTGGCTGCTCGCCCGCGGGGAGGACGTTATCCCGATCCCCGGGACGAAGCGTCGGCGCTACCTGGAGGAGAACCTCGGCGCGCTCGATGTCGCGTTGTCCGAGGATCAGCTCGCAGTTCTCGATGGGCTGCGCCCGGTGGGCGATCGCTACCCCGATATGCGCTGGGTCGCCGGGGTGTCCGCGTAGGAACGCAGGGCTTTCGCGGGGGCGCGGGCCTGGGATGTTGTGTGGCTGTAGCTGCGGCACCTCTTGGCGTCGGCGGCTGGTGGTGCTGTTGGCGCATGCGCCGCGTCGCCGTCGAGCACGCGAAATCAGGCGATCTCGCCGGATCAGGCAGATAAGGGCGGAATTCGCCTGATCCGGCGTGGACGCCTGCGCTCGCGCGGCGGAACCTCCCGCAGAAGATGCGGCGGCCGCCGCCCGCGGAAGAGCTCAGCGGCCGGTGCCCGCGTGAACGACAGCTTCCACCTCGCCGTCGAGGCCGTAGGCCGTGTGCACGAGCCGCGCCGCGTTGGCGAGGTCGGCGCCGCGCAGCACGACGGAGATGCGGATCTCGGAGGTCGAGATCATCTCGATGTTGATGCCCGC
>JAATFJ010000093.1 GCA_015655255.1 Actinomycetales bacterium
AAAAGAAATGGGTGGAGCAGTTCATTTTGATAAGAGTTGGCAAGGATATATTTATTCAGCTAGTAGCAAATTGGATTTAGACAAATGGTTTTCTTATTTCAGTATCTATGCTTTAAAGTGTTCTAAAAAGGTAATTTTGCTGAAACGTTTTAAACGAATTATTCTTTTTAAATCGAGGAAATACCATTGGAACACTAGCCCACTGTTGTATCAACAAAGATTTTGGCGTTTGTTAGAAAAGGCGTGAGGGGGTGGGGGATATCATCTCCTTCCCACTGTGTTATGCATCATGTAAAAATGCAAGAGATTATTCTCTTGTCTCCTTACGGCAGAACACAAACCTTTCCACTCTCTTCAAAGAGTGGCTTTTCGCTTCACCCCCTAGCGTGAGCGGCTTTTCGCTTCACTATATGGTGTTAATTTTAGAAAAGTGTAGCATCTAGGTTTATAAATGTCAATCTACCCCTACATGATTCAATGCGGGATGCTGGTTTAGAGTGTTTTGTCAAATTTATCATTATCAAAAAAAGCATCTAACAATTGGTAATGATGCAATAAACAAAATTGAGCAAGAAGATATAGTCCGTTACTTTTCTATTGTATTAGAAAAAGCATCCCGAAGTTTATATTTTAATCCTACCTGGATTTGGAATAATTAGCCATGTTGTATCGGCTTTTTCGCGAAAGCCCGTGTTTGGTTACTTAGGAATGGTATACGCTATGGTAAGTATCGGAGTACTTGGCTTTATTGTTTGGGCTCATCACATGTTTGTAGTTGGCTTAGACGTAGATACAAGAGCTTATTTTACAGCAGCTACGATGATAATTGCTGTTCCAACTGGAATCAAGATTTTTTGCAGGGACGGCTGCTGCTCGGAGCGGGGTGGGTCAGTCATCTGTCCCAGCGACTCGTCGCCGCGGTGCTCGCGGACCCTGCGGCCCTCTCCGCCATCGCGGAGGCGGAGCGTACCTACGCGCGGCGCCGGGAGGCGCTCATCTCGGCCCTCGCGGAGCGGGGGATCTCGGCGACGGGGCGATCCGGCCTCAACGTCCTCGTCCCCGTCGCCGAGGAGGCGCCGCTCGCGGGGTACCTGCTCTCCCGCGGCTGGGCGGTGCGCTCCGGCGAGGCCTTCCGCCTCGGCAGCGGACCTTTCCTGCGCGTCGCCATCGCGACGCTGCGGGAGGAGCAGGCACCGCTGCTCGCCGAGGACTTCGCGCAGGCTCTTCGCCCCGGGGTGGGAGGGCGGAGTACGTAGGGTGTATGACGGTGCGGCGGGGGTCAGCGGGAGCCGCTCCTCATCAGTAATCGTCTATTAATACTCATTTTATTTGGATTATGTCTTGAATAACTCGTATATATATTCGATAATGGAGGTATGATCTCCTCGCTCGCCGCACAGTTCGCGCACATCGATGCGCTGCGTGCGGAGTGGGTCCGAGTGAATGCGGAGATGGCGCGTCTGGAGGCGCGCCGGGCGCGAATCCTGTCTGAGCGCTTCGATGTGCTCCTCGAGGATGCCCCTCCGGGTTCCTTCCATCACGATGCAGGGTTCCGATCGATGGTGGCGGATTTCGCCGCTGCCGCACGGGTGTCCTCTGTGACGCTGGAGGGGGATTTCTGTGTGGCGGATACATTGATCCACCATCTGCCGGAGACGATGCGGGCACTGTCGGAGGGGCGCATCGGCGCTCGGCATGCGAGTGTCATCGTGTCGGCTTTCCTCCCACTGTCGCACGCGGAGCCGGATGCGCAGGCGGACTATGAGCGCCGTGTGCTGGACGTCGCCGTCGAGGAGAGTCCGGCGCGCACCGCGGCGCACGCGAAGACCGTGGCGGCCGCCGCCGCTCCGCAGGAGGTTTCTGCTCGACATCGGGCTGCGCGGACGACGCGTGCTGTGCTGCTGACGGCGCTGGACGATGGGATGGCGCAGCTCTCCGCGATCGTTCCGGAGGTGCTCGGCCGTGCCGTGCTCGATCGGCTCACCGGGCTCGCTCGAGTGGTCATGGCGAAGGATGGCACCGACACGGCGGGGGCCTCGCATCAGGTTGCGCTCTTCGACGGAAGCGCAGAGAGCGCATCCTCGGGAGACGGCGCCGCGCTGCAGGACGATCGCACACTCAACAACGTTCGGGCCGATATCCTCGTCGATCTTCTTCTTGCCGCCCACGCCGAGACGATCGATCGCACGGCGGAAGAGTCCATCGCGGCCACCGTCCAGGCCACCATCTCCGCATCCACCCTGGCGGGGCGCGACGAGAAGCTGGCAGAGATCGACGGGTACGGACCGATCCTGCCGGACGTAGTCCGCCGCCTCGCGGGAGGCACCGGTTCCTGGAACCGACTCTTCCTCGACCCGAGGGGGATGGCGGTTTCCACCGACAACTACGTGCCCACCGCGGGGATGAAGAGATTCCTCCGTGCTCGGGATCAGCACTGTCGTTTTCCCGGTTGTCGGATGCCCGTGCACCGTTGTCAGATCGACCACAATCACGATCATGCCCGCGGCGGGCACACCGAAATTGGGAACCTCAGTCATTTCTGCACGAGGCATCACGTCTTCAAGCATCCGGATGTCGACGCGCGCTACCGTTGGGGCGCCCGGCAGCTGCAGGGAGGGGTCATCGAATGGACCAGCCCCACGGGCGCGGTGTACATCGATAAGCCGCCTCCGCGCGTCCTGTTCGTCTGACGTCCTCCGCGTCCCCTCCGCGACCTTGCCTTCACTCTGTCGGCTCCCTCTACCGGCGTCGCGCGGCCGCTCCCTACCCCAGCACCCCTTCGCCGATGTACCCGCCCTCCGCGCACCCCGGGGGGATGGCGAACACCGCGGATCCGATGGGTGTCGTCCACTCGTTGAGGAGGTCGAGCTGATCGAGTCGCGTCTGGATGGGGATGAACTGCTTCTCTACGTCGGCCTGGAACGATACGAACAGCAATCCGGAGTCGGAGATGAGACTGCCCGCGGGGCGCTCGTCGTAGTTGTACGCGCGGCGGAAGATTCGTTCCGACGGATTCGCCGGGTCATCGCCCCTGGCACGGCGGATGTGCGAGAACTGCGAGATGACGGGGAACCCGATTGCGGTCGTTGCGTCGAAGTCGGGCTCGTCCGACTCCTTCGTTCCCGTCAGCGGCGCGCCGACGGCGAGATCACGTCCCACCGAGGCTTCGCGACCGCTGCGATCGAGGCGGTCCCACTTGTCGAGGTCCATCGCGATGCGGCGCAGGACGAGGCTCGTGCCGCCCTTCCAGCTCTCCTCCTCCGACCAGACGACCTCGTCGAAGTCCTTCGTCCCCGGCTGGACGTTCGACGTGCCATCGACTTGACCGAAGAGATTCCGCATCGTCGTGCCCGGTTTTTCCGTGCCGTAGGAACGGCGGAAACCCTGCTGCGTCCAGCGCAGCGAGGCGAAACTGCGCGCATCCTTGAGGAGCATGCGGCTCGTGTGTGCGACGGTGAGCGGATCGTCTCCGGCGACCTGCAGGAGTAGATCCCCGTCGCAGAACTCTGGCTGCAAGCTGTCGATTGTGAAAGCGGGCAGTGGCGCGAGCCAGCTCGGCGCCGCCTCCCCCGCACGGGAGAAGAATCCGGGCCCGAAACCGAAGGTCACGGTGAGCCGCGCGGGCGAGGCGGCGAGCTCCGGCTCGGAATCCGCCAACGCCGATGACCCCTGCGTGAGCCGGGCGGCGTCATCGGTGAGGATGTGCAGGAGACGCCGGAGCCCGTCGCGATCCACATCCTCCTGCAGATCGAGCGCGAGGAATGTGCCGTGCGCCTGCGCATCGGTATCGACGCCCGCCTGGTGCGCGCCGTAGAAGGGGACGACCTCGTCGCCGTTGAGGGGAACCGAAGTCGACTCGGGGGAGGACTCGTCGCGGTTCAGGGCGTAATCCACGCCGATCGCCGCGGCCGCGCCGATCCCGGCGACAGCCCCTCCGAGGAGGAACTGCCGCCGGGTCGATCCGGCGCGACGGGTGTCGGCGCCCTTATCGGGCGCGGCCATTACTGTGCCGACTCTCCGCTGTCGTCGTCCATGTCCATGTCGTCCATGTCCATCTCTCCGTCTTCGTAGTTCTCGTTCGCGCCCGTGTAGTCCTTGACGGGTGCCGTGAACTCGAACGTCGAATCATCGGAGAACGTGAGGGTGAACGTCACCTCGTCGCCGGCGACGATGGGCGCGGTGAGGTCCATGAGCATGATGTGGTTCCCGCCGGGCTCGAGCGTCAGGTCGCCGTCGGCGGGGATGGAGAATCCGCCTTCCTTCTCGCGCATCACCATCTCGCCGGCGTCGTTCTCGACGGTCTCGTGGAGTTGCAGCGACGTCGATGCCTCGGTCTCCGCGGAGACGACGGTGACGTCCTCGCCACTCGCATTGTGGAGGACGCCGAACGCGGCGGACATACCGGAGTCGGCCGCCTTTACCCAGGCGTCCTCGATGGTTACGGATTCGGCCGCGGTGGTCGGTGCGCTGCTCTCGGCGGCAGTGGGCGTGCTCGCGCAGCCGGTGAGGGCGAGGACGGCGGCGGCGAGGAGCGCGCCGAAACGGGCGGTGGTGGTGCTGTTGATGCGGGTCACAGAAGTGCCTTTCACGGTGTGTTCTCCGTGTCGTCCCCTTTGGGGGCGTCCACGGATGCCGGCGCAGAGCGGCGGCGAATGATTCGGTACAGCGCGTAGAGGGCGAGTGCGATGACCGCACCGCCCGCGCCGATGAGGACGACCCGGAGGACGCCATCGGATGCTTCTGTGGTCTGATTCTGTGCCGCGTCGTCGCCCGCATCCGCGTCCGCGTCATCGCCGGTCGCGGAATCTGCCGCGGAGCTCGGGCTCGGCGTGCTTTCCATCGGTTCGGCATCCCCGATGGTGAAGGGGATGGATCCGGCGATCGTGTGGCCGTCTTCGGAGACGACCTGCCAGCGCACCTGATATCCCGCATCGGGCATTCCGGATTCGACCGTCGCCGTGACGGTGTCGCCTTCGACGGCGACCTCACCGGTGGCCCAGTCCTTGCCGCTCTCGTCCACGACGAGGACCACGGCGCCCGTGGTCGTGTCGCCGAGCGTGAGGAGCTGCCCGGAGAAGACCATGGTGATCTCCGTCGGCGCCTCCTCGAGGCGCTCATCGGTCCCGGGCGTGCTGGAAACGAGTTGATCGTGCGCGGATGCCGGTGCCGCCACCGCGAGAACCGCGATGGCCGCGACCGCCATCCCTGCCGCGAGCGTGCGGACGAGGGACATGCGAATACCTCTGCTCTGGCGCCGCAGGGCGCCGACGATGCGGGATGCTTCCGGAGGTGATGTGTTCTCACCGGGAAGCGGTTCGGGTGCCGACGGGTCGTCGGCGGATGAATCAGACCGCGCGGAGAAGAGGGGGACCGCGTCGTCGCGTGACCTCTCGCCAGGGCGAGAGCGGGAGGCGTTCCTCCTCGGTGGCGAAGCGCGTGCGCGCCCGCTCGACGGGGGCCGGGGAGAAGAAGACGAGGCCGAGGCGCTGGTGCAGCCATACGCCGAGGTTGCGCGACAGCGCGCAAAGCTGGACAAGCATCCGTTCGCCGCGGTGCAGCACGACGATGGTGAGCGCCGCGGCGACCGCGTGCCCGCACCACATGCTCGAATCGGCGAGGACCGCCTCCGTGACCGGTGTGCCGGTGGGAAGCGTCATGGCCATCCCGTGCATATGCCCGCTCGTCGTCGCGGTCGGCGTGATCGTGCCGAGGACGAAGAGCACATGGAAGAGGAACTGGCTCATTGCGACCGAGATGCTCAGGCGCACCGCCGAGAGTCGGCGTCCGGCGAACAGCGTGCACACAATGACGGACAGCATCCACGGGACGAGGATACCCAGCGGTCCCGGCATCGCACCGCCCGCCGTGACATGCGCCGCGAGGGAGACGAAGATGGCCAGGGAAGCCGCGACGAACCCACGAAGGAGCGCGGGCTTCCTGGTCCTGGACACGTCTCCTATTGTGTCAGGTGTGCGGGGTACGGTGCGGACGATGTCAGGCGACAGCGGACGCCTTGTGTGCGGCGATTGTGAACGAGGGGTCGTGCCAGTGCGTTGCTTCCGCGAGCGCGATCTCGACGACGGCGGTCCCATAGACCGGGGCGAATTTGAATCCGTTCCCGCTCATCCCCGCGGCGATGACGATACGTCCATCCTCGATCGTGTCGATGATCGGCCGTGTGTTCGCCGTCTGCCCGTCCGGGTGAATCGACCAGCGGACGGGTTCCGGGATCAGATCCGGGACGACTCTTTGTGCCTGCTCTCCCACCCAACGAAGCTGCTCTCTCGTGAGTGCGAGGGGGCGCTCGTCGATGTCGTCGACGTCGTCGAAAGTGAGATGGGGGCAGATTTTGATGCTGTACCCGTCCAGTGTGGGAACGCCGAAGGCATGGAGCTCGTCGAGATCCCGGAGAAAGCCGGGGAACCGGTCGGCCGTGAACAGATCGATATGCCGCGGCATCATCCAGGTGAGCGCGTAGCTACGCACCACTATCAACGGAGATAGCTGCGGAACGAGACGGGTCGTCCAGGGTCCCGCGGTGACGATGACGCGATCGGCGAGAAATGCTTCCGTCGTCGTCTCCACTCGGACGCCGTTCGCCGTGGGCTCGATCGTTTTCACCGTCGTGTTGTATCGGGTCTCGGCGCCATGCGCGAGGGCACGCTCGGTCGCGGCGAACACCGCGGTCTCGGGGCGCAGTCCGCCGCCCAGCTCGTCGAGGATGCCGATATCGTCGTCCTCGACATGGAACTGCGGGAAACGTGCTCTTAGCTCCGCCGCGTCGAAGGTCCTGTGGGGCAGATCATGATCGGTGATCGCGGTGAGTGTCTCCTCCAGTTCGGGGCGTCCGCGTGTTCCGATGCTCAGCGCGCCGGCCTCGACGAGGATCTGGCGCCCCGTCGCGGCGCCGAGCTCC